>JAEEYY010000170.1 GCA_016288355.1 Synergistes sp. | reverse complement strand
TAAGCGCAGCCGACACAGCAAAACTCACCGGAACGATAAACTACGAGATAACCTGCGGCATAAGCAAAAGAGTCCCCAGGATATTTTACAGAAACGGCAAGTTCGTCGGCGGCAGCGACTATTTTTCCGACTGACACAGCATAAGGTAAAACAGTGGAAATGAGAAGCGCAGCACGGTTTTGCCTCGCCGTGACCTCACAAGCGGCTATCCGTTTTCGTCAAGAATCTTAGAGATATTGACTGATTTTAATTTTGCTTTAGGTTTTCAAAAGAGCCTCCCAGTGGATACGAAGTCGGGTCATTTTTTATTTATGACATACGCGTCGTACGACTCCATGGGAGCTCTTTTTTCTTGAAGTGATTAAGTGCTGTAAATCGGGCACCTATTCGCCGGGGGGGGGTGAACGACCCTCCAAAAATGGTGCATCGTTCAACCTTCCCTGCGGGCCGGACCAACACACAAACAAAGGGAGCGAATGCTCCGGCGTGTGCGCGAGCTATATTGCATTTGCAGAGCAAATATATCGTGCCGCCGCAAGGCGGCATATCGCGTTTTTTACCCGTCATCCGGCCCGGTCGCAATTCATGTCGCGCAGCGGCAGACTTTGCCGTCTGCCGCTTTTCTTGCTGTCTTTCACTTGCTGTCTTTCAGATTCCGCGTTCTTAATGAGGAATCTCTTTTTTATTAAATTTATTGTCTGTTGCTGTTATTTGATAAAACTTACGATATAATCAACTAAGTATTTCACTTTACAACGAAAGGTCAGAGGTGCTGTAGTATGAGTTTTTGCAAAAAATTGTCGGCAGCTTTACTGTTTATTGCCATCTGCGCAGGCACAGCGGCAGCGGCGGACAGCGTCAAGATCGGCGTTTACCTCCCGATAACCGGCGGAAACGCAGTCGGCGGGCAGCTTGAGCTTGACGGAGTCAAGCTCGCTCACAGTCAGTATCCGACAGTGGACGGAAAGAAGATCGAACTTGTGGTAGTCGACAACAAGAGCGATAAGGTCGAAGCGGCAAATGCGGTAAAGCGCCTTATCGAAAAGGACAAGGTATGCGCGATAGTGGGGACCTACGGCTCATCGCTCGCGATGGCAGGCGGAGAAGTCGCTGAGAAGGCCGGCATTCCGATGGTCGGCACCTCCTGCACGAACCCGCTCGTCACGCAGGGCAAGAAATATGTGTTCCGCGTATGCTTCATTGACCCCTTCCAGGGCGCCGGAGCTGCGGATTACGCACTGAAGGAGCTTAATGCCAAGACCGCAGCGATGCTGATCGAAGTCACCGAAGACTACAGTGTCGGACTCGGCAACTTCTTCAAGCAGAACTTCACGAAGAACGGCGGCAAGATCGTATCTGTAATGAACTACCAGAAGGGCGACCAGGACTTCACGGCCCAGCTGACCGAGATCATCAGCAAGAAGCCGGACGTCCTTTACATCCCCGCGAACTTTGCGGAGGGCGCGATCATCATGCGCCAGGCCCGCGAACTGGGAGCCGATTTCAAGATTCTGGGCGGCGACGCTATGGACAACCCCGAAATGGTCAAGATCGGCGGACAGTCCGTGGAAGGCTTCAGCTATACCACGTTCGCCTATTCGCCCAATATGCCCGAGAAGCTTATGAGCCAGATCCAGAAGCAGTTCACGGCGCAGTGGCGCAAAGCCTACCCCGACAAAGACCCGGCAGCGCTTACCGGCTGCGGCTATGACGCGTATCTCCTTATTTACAACGCGATCAAATCAAGCAAGAGCGCAGACCCCGAGAAGATCACGGCTGCGATCGCCGCTACGAAGGATATGCCCGGCGTAACCGGGACTACGACAATAAACAAGACGCACGACGCGGAGAAGTCTGTCGGCATTATCCGCATCGAAAACGGCAAGCAGGTATTCCACGCGATAGTGAACCCCAAATAGCATAATTTCCTGTGCTCAGGCGCGCGGCGCTGCCGCGCGCCTGAGCTTTTCACTCTGCCGGAGCTCCGCGTCCGGCGTTTTCCATTAAAAAATCTTCTCCCGTCTGCCGCGGGGGTCAAGAGGGGTAATGTTATGACATTTGATATGATAGTCCAGCATTTTTTCAACGCCCTTATGCTGGGCAGCCTTTACGGGCTGATCGCCATCGGCTATACGATGGTCTACGGTATCCTCAGGCTGATAAACTTCGCCCACGGGGATATCTTCATGATAAGCACATATTTCGTCTTTATTGCGATAGCCGGCATGCATCTTCCGTGGATACCGGCCGTCATACTTTCCATAGCGGCGACCGCGCTCTTCGGTATGATGATCGACCGGATAGCATATCAGCCACTGCGCAGCGCCCCCCGCATATCGGCGCTCATCTCCGCTATTGGAGTTTCATTCTTTATCGAAAATCTCTGCCTCGTTATCTTTACCGGGGTCCCCAAGCCGATGCCCAGCTTTGAACCGCTTGTAAAGGTAATGTCTATAGGCGGCGCACGTATCCTTCCGCTTGCGATATTTGTGCCCGTCATATCTTTTCTGCTTGTTGCCGCGCTTATGTGGATGCTTTACCGCACCAAGCCGGGGATAGCGATGCGCGCGATATCGCGGGATATAGAAACGACAAGACTGATGGGTGTAAAGGTGGACCGCATAATAGCGCTGACCTTCGGTATTGGCTCGGCGATGGCGGCTGCGGCCGGTATCATGTGGGCCCTTCGTTATCCGCAGATAAACCCCTTCATGGGAGTCTTCCCCGGGCTAAAAGCCTTCATAGCGGCGGTGCTCGGAGGCATAGGCTCGGTGCAGGGGGCTATGATAGGAGGGCTTCTGCTCGGCTTTATGGAGATAATGCTGGTGGCTCTTTTCCCGTCGCTTTCCGGCTACCGCGACGCTTTCGCGTTCGTTCTGCTTATATTGATACTGTTCTACAGGCCGACCGGACTGATGGGCGAGAAGCTGGAGGATAAGATATAATGAAAAAAACCACTAAACTGCTGCTTGACGCCGGCTTTATCGCACTGCTTGCTCTCTTCCTCTGGTGGGCACAGAATTACCTTGACGGATATTCGCTGCAGGTGCTGAACCTTATCGCAGTCAATACGATACTTGCGATAAGCCTTAATCTTATATACGGCTTCACCGGGATGTTTTCTCTCGCCCACGCAGGCTTTATGGCGATAGGCGCCTATGTCACCGCAATACTGATCCTGCCAGCCGCGCAGAAAGAGATGATGTATATACTTGAACCGATGATGTGGCCTTTTTCCGTGATGCACGCGCCCTTCTTCGTTGCTGTCGTTGCAGGCGGACTTGCCGCGGCTCTGGTCGGCCTTCTGATAGCGCTGCCCTGTCTGAGGCTTGGCGGCGACTATCTGGGAATTGCCACGCTCGGCTTCGGCGAGATAATCCGCGTTATCTTCACAAATATGACGCCGGTCACAAACGGCGCGCTGGGGCTTAAAGGCATCCCGGCATATGCCGGTCTCGGCTGGAACTATTTCTGGTGCATACTTACCATCTATGTTATAGTGAGACTGCTCTCCGGCAACTTCGGCAATACGCTGCGCGCAGTGCGCGACGACGAAGTCGCGGCAAAAGCGATGGGGATAAACACTTTCAGGACAAAGACGATCTCCTTCGTTATAGGAGCCTTCTTTGCCGGCGTCGGCGGTTCTCTTATGGGCAGCCTTATCACGACGATCGATCCCAAGATGTTCAACTTTCAGCTTACTTTCAATATCCTGATGTTCGTCGTGGTCGGCGGACTCGGGTCCGTAACGGGCTCGGTGGTCGGAGCCGTTGTGATAACGGTGCTTCTTGAATGGCTGCGCTTCGTTGAGGAAACGATAAAGATCGGCTCGTGGGAGATAGCGGGCATGCCCGGCATGAGAATGCTGATATTCTCGCTGCTGCTGCTGTTCATAATCCTTTACCGCCGCGAGGGAATAATCGGCGGCTACGAATTCAGCTGGGAAAGCGCGGCGCGCTTCGCCAGGCGCATAACGGGAAGGAAGGCGCGCGCAAATGGCTGATATCATACTCAAGACAGAAGATGTAATGATAAAGTTCGGCGGTCTTACCGCCGTAAGCGGCTTTTCGATTGAAGTGGAGCGCGGTTCGATAACGAGCCTTATCGGCCCAAACGGAGCCGGGAAGACTACCTGTTTCAACATAATCACAGGCTTCTACAAGCCTACTTCCGGCCGTGTGTTCTTCAAGGGAGAGGATATAACACCGCTTGAGCCGCACCTCGTATGCAAGACAGGCATTGCGCGCACGTTCCAGAATATACGCCTCTTCTCCGGCGGAACGGTTCTGCAGAACGTAATGACAGGCTGCTGGGTGCGTCAGAAGTCTCCGTGGTGGAGCGCGCCGATCCAGCTCCCTTCCTTCCGCAGAGAAGAGCGGCAGATGAAGGAAAGATCGATGTCTCTGCTTGGCGCCGTCGGGCTCGAAAAACTGGCGCAGGAGACGGCGACAGGGCTTCCCTACGGCGCACAGCGGCGTCTTGAGATAGCAAGAGCACTTGCGACCGAGCCGGAGCTTCTGCTGCTTGACGAGCCGGCCGCGGGAATGAACCCGCAGGAAAGCCTTGAACTTATGGATTTCATAAGACATATACGGGACAAATTCAAGGTGACTATCCTTATGATAGAGCACGACATGAAGGTCGTAATGGGAGTTTCCGAATGGATCCGCGTGCTGGACTACGGGCAGCTGATAGCTGAAGGAACTCCGGCGGATATCCGCACGAACACAAAAGTCATAGAGGCGTACCTCGGCAAGGAAGCCGCAGGAAAGGCGGAGGCGAGATAGATGCTCAAGGTGGAAAATCTCTGCGTCAACTACGGCGGCATACAGGCGCTGCGCGGAATATCTCTTGAAGTGCCCGAAGGCAGGATAGTCACGCTGATAGGCGCCAACGGCGCCGGGAAAAGCAGCGCGCTGCGCGCGATAGCCGGACTGGTACGCAATAAAAGCGGTTCCTTGACATGGAAAGGCAAAAACATTTTCGGAATGCAGCCGGAGCGCGTGCTTGAAAGCGGCATAGCGCTCTGCCCCGAAGGACGGAGGATCTTTCCGCACCTGACAGTGCTCGAAAATCTGCGTCTCGGCGGCTATACCTGCAAGAGCAAGGCCGAGGTCGACGCCGCGGTAGAAAAAGCCTTCGATCTTTTTCCGCGCCTGCGCGAACGCTCATGGCAGAAGGGCGGCACCCTTTCCGGAGGCGAGCAGCAGATGCTGGCCGTGGGAAGAGCCCTTATGAGCAGCCCCGAGCTGATAATGTTTGACGAGCCTTCGATGGGGCTTGCACCGATACTCGTGGAAGAGGTATTCGACATCATCCGCCAGATAAACAAAGAGGGTAAGACTGTCCTGCTTGTCGAGCAGAATGCCTTTGCCGCGCTTAAGATCGCTGACTACGCCTATGTGCTTGAGGTGGGGCAGATAACGCTCCACGGCGAAGGAAAGGATCTGCTGAACGACAGCCGCGTGATCAGCGCCTACCTGGGCGGATAAAAAGCGCTTCAGAGGGAAAAGACCGGTGTAAGCCGGCCCGAGTCCCTCTCTGCAGGCAGGTCCGTATCTTTCATTCACGCTGTTCTGTTCATGAAGGAGGAACTTTACGCCCTCTTTCTATAGCTTATGTTCTGCGGTATGATATCATAAAAACGATTTTAAGAACGTTTCTGTAATCTGCCGTTTCGAACGCCAATGCAGGGATGGATTCTGCCCTTTTAACGCGAAAGGAGAGCTTTTATGAAGAAGGTATCTGTTAGGCTTTTGCTGTGGTTTGCGTGTGCTGCCGCGCTTTTTGCGGCGGGAGCGGCAGAGGCGGAACTTGCGCCGTTAAATCCCGCTTTCGAGGACTATATCAGCAGATATTCTGACGGCCTGCCTTCACTCAACAGAATGGCGGGTAACTCCGCGGGCGAAGCAAAGGAGCGCAATTTCGGCTATATCCCTTCGCCGCTGAACTGGTCGCATCTTGACGGCGCAGCATACAGCACGGCGCCTTCTTCGACAGAAGGCAGGAATCTGCGCGCTGCAGGGAATACGCTGCCCGCCCGCTATGATTCACGTCCGTTACAGCCGCCTGCGAGAGACCAGCACAATTTTTCAAACTGCTGGGCCTACAGTGCGATGGCCGCCACAGAATCCAGTCTTATATATTCCGGGCTGGCCCTGTCATCCGACATAGAGCTGTCTACATGGTATATTACCTATTACGCCTACAACGACGACGATTTTATCTCTTTCACCACCCCGGGGAGGAAACGTTATTATAATGCGGGAGGAAATGACTGGGTGGCAGTTGCGCTTCTGGCGCGCGGCACCGGCTCTTTGCCGGAGGCAGACGCCCCGGCGCCGGAATCGCCTGCTTATGCGTATACCCCCGCGCTGAAAATGAGAAAATATAAGCTCGATAACGCGTTTTACCTTGGGAACGACGGCGAAGTTACCGTAGAGCTTTCAGCCGAACGGCGCAATATGATCAAATCGGCCATCATGGATTTCGGATCCGTTTCCGCGGGCATCTATCAGTACCTGGACAATGAAGAGTCGCGCGAAGATATCAACCGGGACGTGTATTCCAAAGAC
Organism: Synergistes sp.; assembly: GCA_016288355.1. Taxonomy (GTDB): domain Bacteria; phylum Synergistota; class Synergistia; order Synergistales; family Synergistaceae; genus Synergistes. Next base: position 1,286 of record JAEEYY010000170.1, on the reverse strand, counting down.
GGCCTTTCATATTACACCGGGCGGTCATACGGTAAGGATGGACCCGACGGGCCTCTCCTGAACTCAAATCACTCAGTTGCACTGGTCGGATGGGACGACGCCTACCCGAAGGAAAAATTCGCAGAAGGCAACCAGCCGAAGAAGAACGGCGCCTGGATAGTACGCAACAGCTGGGGGGGCAACTGGGGAGAGGCCGGTTATTTCTATGTTTCCTACGAAGAAGGAACACTGGCAGACGGCGTGGCGTACGCCACCTCCGCCGCCCTTTCAGGCGAGAGATTATATCAGTATGACCCGCTTGGCTGCACCAGCTGGTACAGACCCGGTCCCGGGCTGGTCTCATATTTCGCGAATATATTCACGGCAGAGGGAAATGACAGGATATCGTCGATAGCCTTTTATGTTCCGGCGCCGGGCATCGAATATCATATATACATATATAATAACTGCGGAGACTACCCTTCGAGCGGTACTCCCGCCTCCGCCTCCACAGTCAGTGATCTCGTTCCCGGTTATAACACCGTGCTCCTCGCAGATCCCGTCGACGTGACGATGGGAACAAAGTTTTCAGTGGTCATTAAGGCAACAGTTCAGGCCGGCGGTTACAGTTATGCGGTTCCGGTCGAGCAGAAACTATCCGGATATTCCGAAAAGGCAGAAGCCAAAAGAGGCGAGGGATGGATATCGGAAGACGGCGTCACCTTCTATGACGTAATGGACGAAAAAGGACTGGATACGGCAAGCATTTGCATCAAAGCCTTCGGAACGCGGCAGCATAAGGCCGAAGATACGTCGGTCGTTCCCGGAAAGGCGGAATCCGTCGGCCGCACCGAACTTATCGTCGATGCCTCGTCCGTTGATGAAAAAAAACAGGGAAAAAGAGAGAAAGACATAATCAAATATCTTAACGAGGAGCGCGTTGACGGGATCGACCCCGATAAAAACGTCGTGCTTAAGGGCGTTTTTGAAATGACGGTCGAACAGTCGGAGGACGGCGAAGCAGCGTCGTTCTCGGTGCCTCTCTCACCGCTTCTTAATTTCTACGGCAAGCCTTTCGTTATCCTCCCGGCAGACAGCGGCTATGATGCGATTCCTGCGGAATATCAGGAAGGCAAAATTATTTTCACCGTAAACAGCATAAACAGATATTTCCCGGTGGCTGAGATAACTATTGCCGACGTTTTGGATTCCACGCAGCAATACGGCCCTGCCGAAGAAAGCGGCGGAGGCGGAGGCTGCTCCGCAGGCGCCTGCCCGCAGGCACTTATACTGCTCATACCGTTTGC
>JAEEYY010000169.1 GCA_016288355.1 Synergistes sp. | reverse complement strand
GAAAAACGGCGGCACGATAAAAGGGCTGCGTCTGCCGGGAGGGGCAGCGCTCTCCCGCAAAGAGCTAATGGACCTTGAGAGCAGCGCAAAAGCGCTCGGCGCAAAGGGAATGGCGAACTTCCAGGTCAAGAACGGAGAGCTGAAAGGTCCGCTCGTTAAATTCATGACCGAAGAGCAGATTGCGAAGCTGAAAGAGATCTCCGGCATAGAGGACGGAGACGCGCTCTTTATCATGGCAGACGAGAGCTGGCGCAAGGCCTGCGAGATACTGGGGCAGATCAGGCTCGACCTCGGACGCAGCCGCGGCATGGTGCAGGAAGGTTTCCGTTTCCTCTGGGTCACTGAATTCCCGCTCTTTGAATGGGATGACGAAGAAGGACGCTACACCGCGGTCCATCATCCGTTCACAGCCCCTATGAACGAAGACGTGGAATATCTGCTTTCTGAGCCCGGCAAGGTGCGCTCCCGCGCCTACGACGTCGTCTTAAACGGCACGGAGCTCGGAGGCGGTTCGATAAGGATACACAATCCCGAGATGCAGCAGAAGGCTTTCCAGGCGCTGAACTTTACGCCTGAAGCGGCAAAGGAGCGATTCGGCTTCCTGCTCGAAGGGCTCAGCTACGGAACCCCGCCGCACGGTGGACTCGCTATCGGACTTGACCGCCTCGTGATGCTGATGACGGGCAGCAAGTCGATACGCGACGTGATGGCCTTCCCGAAGAACCAGAAGGCGCAGTGCCCGATGAGCGACGCGCCGTCCGAAGTCGAGAAGAAACAGCTTGACGAGCTCTCGATAAGGACCGTCGAGCCGCTTGTAAAATAAGACTGCATGAGCCGTTCCGCAGGATGCGGAACGGCTCATTTAAAATAAAGGGAGGGAAACGAATGGAAAAGTTCATCGAACTTGCGAAAAAACGCGGCAGCCGCCGCAGCTTCACGGACAAGCCGATTGAAAAAGAGCTTCTGATTTCATGCGTGGAAGCAGCGTCGCTTGCGCCGTCTGCCTGCAACAGCCAGCCGTGGAAATTCACGATAGTGACCGATGGGGCAAAAAGAAAAGAACTTGCGGAACTTACACAGGATGCCGGTTTCAACCAGTGGGCCGAAAAAGCGCAGGCCTTCATCGTCGTATCCGAAGACGCCCATCCCGCGGTAATGCCAAAGGTAGCCGAGCGCTACGGTGAAAAGCGCTTTGCAGAGGGCGACGTCGGAATGGCCACGGCATACCTTCTGCTTCAGGCTGAAGAGCTGGGGCTCGGCGCATGCGTCATTGGGACATTCGTAGATGCTAAAGTCAAGCGCCTGCTTGGCATCAGCGAAGCGGATACAGTCCGTGCGATAATAGCGATGGGGTATCCGGCGGATGAGCCGCGTCCGAAAAAGCGCAAGAGCGTCGAAGAGATCTCAAGGATAATATAAACGCGAACAGAGAAAGCCGCGGCGCAGGATACAAAAGCGCCGCGGCTTTTTCATTAGCTGTTTTGTTCCAATTACGGGGGTGCATGCAATGACTCTTGGGGAGAGAGCTGATAGATATTTAAAATCAATAGAATATCCTGATAGATACAAAGATTTGTTCGATGAATTCTGGAAAAATACGGGCAGGAGCGTTGGCAATATAGAGGTCGGGACTCCTGATGACAGCAACAATATCACAGCCGTCAGGGAAGTAGTGCATAAATATGTTAAAAGCCTGGATCTGGACAAACGTCCCCCTATGCGCAATGCGATAAACTATTTTTTCGGAAGATACGTCAGCGAATGGAGCGGCAGTGGATCAAACAGACAGCCGATATGCATGATGGATAAATGCATGGACTCGACGGAAAAAACAATATATTTGCTGAAATACCTTCAGGGCGGGGAGGAACCTGCAGCGGAAGTTCAGCGGACAATGCTGGATATAGCGAATCACTTCGGCATATCAAATACTGCCGCAGGCAGTATCTGGGGATCACTCGAGTACGGAATCAACCTTCTTGGCAGCGATATAAAAATCACCCGCCGAAGCATTCGCGGCAATAATTACGACAATACGGTTCACCCGGTATTTCTGGCGCTCAACCTTACCGAAGCCTTCTTTTTGACCGAAGTGCTGCGCAGGGTCTTTGATGCCCTTACCGGAGAGAATAAAAGATGGCAGGATACTGCGGCCGATATTGCGTATGATGTACGCAGGCAGCTGTCGAAACATTACTGTATCCCTCAGATGGAGAGTCTGCATAAACAGTATTACGGAGATCGTGAGAAAGTAGATTTTACAAAAGCCCCCTCCGGCAGGATGACTAAAAAAGGCTACAGGCCGGAGAGGATCGACGATGAGGAAGTCTGGCTGCCTGAGATGCTGGAAAAACTCAATTACTGCGGCAGTCATGCCGTCGAAATGAAGATCAAGGGGGACGATGAGACATATACCGGAAGCGTGCATTACGAGAAAGGCACCTGGTATTTTATATGTTCTGACGGGCACAGAAAAAAGATTCCCCCTGCGGAGACGCTGGAAAAACTTAGGGAGGTGCGTCCCCCTCGCTCCTAAATAAACTGCCAAGCTGAGCTTTGATGATGCCTCCTGACTTGCGCGATATACTGCAATTACAAAATATTTCAGCCGATCGGGCAAGAAAGGAATTGATAATCATGACGATAATCAGAGACATCAAAGTAAGGCTGACAGAGGGAAGATGGGAAGCTCGCGGAAAAGAGCTTTGGGGAGGCGCAGGGCTCAGGATAGCGGAAAAAAGACCGGGCGATGAGCATGGCGACATCATCGTAGTGACGAAGCATGCGGCAAAGCTGAGCGCGCTTGTCAGAGACATAAGGGACGCCGCCGGTGACTGGCTGGATTACGCCAATAAGTATGAGTTCTACGGCAAGATCGGAGAGGCGGCAAACGAATATCTGAAGCATGGAGATGATGAAAAGGAGCTGCTTTTGGCTGTGGCTGATAAAGCTGTCGAACTGGAAAACACTCTTGGATGCAGGGCATATTTCGCTTACGGTTCCAATATGGACGAAGATCAGATGGAATGCCGCTGCAAGGATGCCAAACTCACAGGCATAGCTAAACTTACGGACTACCGCTTCGCGATTGACGTACATGGCGTTGCTACGGTGATCCCGGAAAAAGGTTCGGCAGTGACCGGGCTGCTGTGGAATATCACGCCGAATTGCGAAGAATCTCTTGATGGGTATGAAGGTGTTGCAAAAGGCTGCTACAGGAAGGAATATCTGCCTGTCGAATGCGGAGCCGGCACGATAAAAGCCCTGATATATATTTCCAACAGGGCAGAACTTACGAAAAAAATCCGCAGCGATTATATGGACAGGGTGATAGCTGCCGCAGAAGCGCACGATCTGCCCGAAAGCTATGTAGACGAAATAAGAAGCCGGAGGGCGGAAGCGGGCAAATAGAGTTTCGCACACTGGGATACCGGTCAGATAACTAAGATAACTAAAAAAGCCGCCTTTCGGCGGCTTTTTCTGTGACCGATAGTCTGACGGGATCAATAGAAGAAGGGGCAGTCGTTTTCCTTCGCGCTCGGTATCCATCTGGGCACCGGCGGAACTACGTTGCTCTCGTCGGGGACGGCGACTTCGACAAGTACCGGGCCGCAGGTTGAGAAAGCCTCTTTGAGCACGGGCTCCAGTTCTTCTTCTTTTGTTACTCTGAATGATTTAAGGCCGAAGCCTTCAGCGACTTTGCAGTAATCTGTCTTGTCAAAGTTGGTCGCGAAGAAAGGCGAATGGTAGACATGTCTTGTCTCGCCTTTTATCCAGCCGAAGACGTCGTTCCTTAAAAGGATCAGCTTGATGTTTGCGTTGCAGCGGGAGATAGTTTCCAATTCTCCGCAGGCAAAGTGGAAGCTGCCGTCACCGTCGACCGCAACTACTGTCGCCTCCGGGTGTGCTACTGCGACCGCGAGGCTTGCGGGGACAGCATATCCCAGAGCGCCGTGTGAGTAGTTGGTGATGTACTTCCTGCCCGGCTTTGTCTGTTTCATGAATGCCAGAGCAGTTACGCTTCCTATGCTGGGTTCAAGCACCATATAGGCGTCGTCGTTTATAAGGCTGTGTATCGTCCTTACGAGGCGAAGCGGGTTTATTTTCTGCATTGCAAGCATTTCCTGCTCAGCGGCATAATCGTCAAGGGCTTTCATTGCCGGTGCAACTTTGCTGGCGTTTTCCGCTTTGGACTTGACGCTCCTCTGCACGATTCTTTCGTTCATAAATTCGACCGTCGCCTTAGCGTCGCCGACCAGTACCGCCTGCAGCGGATAATTGTTTCCCGCTTCGACGCCGGAAATGTCCAGATGTATGATCTTCGGCGGGTTTGTCCTGCTTGGAAGCTGCCATCCGTCTGTTCCTGCAGAATCTGTGTTTGAACCTATAAAGAAGACAAGGTCAGCATCTTTTATGAACTGGTTAGTGAAGCTTGATCCGCCGCGGGCGCCGATCACACGTATCGAAAGAGGATGAATTTCCGAGATCGTGCCCTTTGCGCTCATCGTGGTGCCTACGGGGATCCGGAGCAGTTCTGCAAGCTTCGTTACGGCTTCGCCGGCGCCTGAGTCAATCGCGCCCTT
>JAEEYY010000168.1 GCA_016288355.1 Synergistes sp. | reverse complement strand
CCCTGCACGCTGCGCTTTGAAACTGACGAGGAGCTTGAACTGCGCCGCATTATCTATTCGGTTATAAGGTGTGCGTCAGCACGAACCGGACTGCTTTGATAAAAAGAATAGGTATAGATATCGGCGGACATACTGTAAGCGCGGGCGAGCTTCTTTCTGACGGTGGTAGCCCTCTGCCTGCCGCTTTGGCGACGGTAAGCACGCCTCAGGAAAGGGATATGACCTCTTTGCTGTCTGTGGTCAGAGATCAGGTGCTGCAAAGAGTCCCCCGCGGCAGCAGATGCTTTGTCGGCGTAGGAGTCCCCGGCTTTGTAAACCGGGAGAGATCCGTGATTCTCAGACTGACCAACTTCCGCGGCTGCGACGGCATACCGGCCGCGCTTATGATATCGGAGGATCTTAGATCGCACGGGGTGTACGCGGATGTGCGCATGGAGAATGACGCAAACTGTGCCGCCCTGGGGGAGCATATATGCGGGACAGCCCGCGGGATGAAAGATTTTGTCGTGATGACGCTGGGAACAGGGATAGGCGCCGGGCTTGTCGCAAACGGGCGGCTGATCCCCGGCGCTCACGGGATGGCCGGTGAATGCGGACATCTTGCCGTATGCAGCGAAGATTTGTATCACAGCTGCATGTGCGGCGGCGCGGGCCATCTTGAAGAGGCGGCATCGGCCGGATGGCTGGAGAAGAAGGCTCTGGAAAACGGACTTCCGGCGGATTTCCGCGCCATATGGGAGATGCGCCGGCAAAATGATGCTGCAAAGGCCATAACGGAAGAGTCGCTCAATGCCGTTGCACGCGGCATATCGTCGATTTGTGTAACGCTGGATCCGGAAGCGGTCATCCTAAGCGGCGGCATGAGCCGCGCTGCCGGGATAGCGGAGGAGCTGCGCGCCCGCGTTATGAAATATCTGCCTCTGCCTATGCGATCCGTGTTTAAGCTGCTGCTTTCCGAACTCGGGAGCAGTGCGGCGGTGGCAGGAGCTGCGGCGCTGGATGACAGCCTTTAGATAAATGTGAAGGCGGGAGGGAAAACATATGAAAGTAGTGAAAATAAAAAGCGACGGATTTGAAGGTGCAGCAATAGAAACAGAGCGCGGTTTCGTAATGATAAAAGCGCTCAATGAAGAAAAACGCTCTGAGTGGCCTGAAAATTATGAAGACTATCTCTCTGGAGACAAAGCAGCCCCGCTCGTCAGATGGTACGAAGCGGGGGGAGCGTCGCTGCTCGAAAATATAAGCCGGCGTTTTGTGATCCAGCGTGAAAAAGCGGAAATAACAGACGGGCCGTTCGATGTGAGCCTGGGATAAAGCATTATGCCGCTGCGCCGTTTGCGCGCGCAATCTGTACCCCTTGTGAAATCGTCATTTTTTATGTAAAATATCAGAAGGCTGGCAGGGATCTGTTGCCGGCCTTTAAATTTGATTCTACGTCTGACGTTTATGCGTACCATGACAAATGAATAATGAGGTGAAGGATATCCATGGAAGCAGTATTAGCAGTGTTATGTGTGATCTTAGGCCTGGCGGCAGGCTCTTTCGGAGGTTACACATACCACAAAAAAAACGAAGAGAAAAAAATTCAGGGAAGTTTATCGGAAGCTGAACGAATCATAAGGGATGCCACAAAAAAAGCGGAAGCCTCCAAACGCGAGATCCTGGCTGAAGGCAAGGAAGAGGTCCTGAGACTGAGGCAGGAGCTTGACCGCGACACAAAGGAAAGACGTGGCGAACTGCAGAGGTCTGAACGCAGGCTGGAGCAGAAAGAAGAAAATCTCGACAGAAAGATCGAGAATATCAGCCGCAGGGAGGAAGATCTGAAAAGCCGCAACGAGCAGGTCCAGGAAAAGCTCAACAGACTTTCCGCCCAGGAACAGGAACTTATCGAAAAACTTGAGCAGATAGCCCAGCTTACCAGGGATGAGGCACGCGCGCAGCTCCTTGCAGAAGTTGAAACGGAGGCTAATCACCTGATCGGCCTTCGCCTGAAAGAACTTGAGGAGAGGGCCAAACGTGAGGCCGACCACAAGGCCCAGGATATTTTGGCCGTTGCGATACAGCGCTGCAGCGTTGATTATGCTTCAGATGCCGTGGTGAGTGTTGTAAGCCTGCCGTCGGACGAGATGAAAGGACGCATCATCGGCCGCGAAGGGCGCAATATCAGGACGTTTGAAACTCTTACCGGAGTTGACCTTATAGTTGACGATACACCGGAAGCGGTGACTTTGAGCAGCTTTGATCCTGTGCGGCGTGAGGTCGCCCGCCTTTCACTTGAAAGGCTCGTCGTTGACGGCAGGATACATCCGGCCCGAATAGAGGAAATAATAGAAAAGGCCGAAAAAGATGTTCAGGCTCAGATTATCGAGACAGCCGAAGAAGCGCTTCTGGAAACGGGTATAAAGAATATGCATGCAGAACTTGCGAAGATCGTCGGTCAGCTGCGCTACCGCACGAGCTACGGGCAGAATGCGCTTTCGCACAGCCTTGAGGTCGCCCACCTAGCCGGCGTAATGGCGGCGGAGCTCGGGCTCGATGAATTTAAGGCAAGGAGAGCCGGTCTGCTGCACGATATAGGCAAAGCCGTCGATCACCAGATAGAAGGTCCGCACGCTAAGATCGGAGCCGATATAGCAAAGCGCTACGGTGAAGCGCCGGATATAGTGAACGCAATAGCATCACACCACGAAGACGAAGAGCCTCAGACGATATACGCTCTGCTTGTCGCCGCGGCAGACGCAGTAAGCGCCTCCCGCCCCGGTGCGCGCAGGGAGAGCCTTGACGCCTATGTGAAGCGCCTGGAGAAACTTGAGGAAGTAGCGAACACTTTCCACGGTGTGAGTAAGGCTTATGCGATACAGGCCGGGCGCGAAGTCAGGGTCGCTGTGGCTCCGGACGTTGCCGATGAGGGAGAGATGCAGAAGCTTGCATACGATATTGCCCGTAAGATAGAAGAAGAGCTGAGATATCCGGGACAGATAAAAGTCACGCTTATAAAAGAGACCCGTGCTGTCGATTACGCCAAATAGGCGCCAGGCCCCGTAGAGATGCGCATACTTTTTATAGGCGATATCATGGGGCGTCCGGGACGCGGCGCCGTGTCGTCGGAGATACCGAAGCTGCGCGAAGATTATGGCGGTTTCGATTTTATCATAGCCAACGGCGAAAACAGCGCCGCAGGTTTCGGCCTTACGGAAAAGGTAATGAACGAGCTTTTCAATGCCGGGATCGATATACTGACTAACGGCAATCATGTTTGGGATAAAAGAGATTTCATTCCTGTGCTTGATGCTGAAAAACGTGTTCTGCGCCCTGCCAACCATCCGGCCGGTACCCGGGGGAAGGGCTATGCCGTTTATGAAAAAAACAAAAAAAAGCTCGCAGTCCTCTGCCTTCAGGGGCGTACGTTCATGCCTCCGCTTGATTGTCCTTTTCAGACAGCGGACAGAATAATCTCGGAATGTCCTGTCCCGGCAGTATTTGTGGACATACATGCCGAGGCTACATCTGAAAAAAGAGCTCTGGGACTCTATCTGGACGGCAGAGTATCGGCGGTCGTGGGGACTCACACCCATGTTCAGACAGCGGACGAGGGGATACTTCCAGGAGGTACGGCTTTTTTGTCCGATGCCGGGATGACCGGAGGACACGCCGGCATAATAGGCATGACCGCCGAATCGGTAATGCCGAAATTCCTGCAGGGGACGCCGTTCAAGTTCGAGATCTGTGAAGAAGACGTGAGATTTCAGGGAGCAGTTATTGAGATAGATGAAGAAACAGGCCGCTCTCTGAACATTGAAAGAGTAAACAGAATCGTTTTGAAAAATAACTGAAAACCGCGCGCATGACACAGATGCGCGCGGTTTTTTGTTTACGGCACCGATCTTCTCATTTCTGTCCGGGTCCGAATGTACTGCAGCAGTTAAATGTGTTCGAATCGAACGGAATATACCGGTTTAAGTATTGTCCGGCCTGGGTTTTTATGTTATAAAATTCAAAGTTGGAATTATTCAGTTTACAAATTGGCACACGGGGCAGATCCTGGAGGAGTGGTTTTTTGTGTCAGAAAAGAACGGAAAAAGAGAAGAGTGGGGCAGTAAGTTCGGTTTTATAATGGCAGCGGCAGGTTCAGCTGTCGGTCTTGGAAACGTATGGCGTTTTCCGTACATTACAGGTAAGTACGGCGGAGCGGCCTTTGTCCTTGTTTATCTGATAATAGTAACAGTAATAGGATCTTCCCTCATGCTTGCCGAATTTGCACTGGGACGCAGCGCAAGACTCGACTCTGTAGGCACTTTCAGGAAATTAGGCGGGGGAGCATGGCCTCTTGTGGGCTGGATGGGCTTTTTCTGCGGTTTTGTTATCCTTTCATACTATGCGGTGATAGCCGGATGGACTCTTGCATATATGTTCAAGTCTTTCGGCGGGCTGATGGAGGCTGCTGCGGGCGGAAAGGCCGCGGATGCATTCGGTGCCTTTGTTTCCGACCCTGTGCAGGCGATAGCTTATCACATTGCCGTTATGGCGATAGTTGTCGCAGTAGTATGCCGCGGAATAGGCGAGGGAATCGAAAAGAGCTGTAAAGTCCTTATGCCGGCGCTTTTTTTGATTCTTATCCTGCTGATAGCCCGTGCCGTGACCCTTCCCGGCGCCGCGGAGGGGCTGAAGTTCTATCTGCTTCCGGATTTTTCGAAGCTTTCGGGAGAAGCCGTGCTTTCGGCGGTGGGGCAGGGCTTCTACTCTCTTTCCCTTGCTATGGGGATAATAATCACCTATGGAAGTTATCTCGGCAAACAGGAATATATGCCCAAGGTCACCTCTACTATAGTGCTGCTTGATACAGCAGTCGCGGTAATGGCGGGACTGATAATATTCCCGGCGGTCTTTGCCTTCGGCGTCGATGCAGGCGCTGGCCCCGGCCTGACTTTTGTGACTCTTCCGATAGTATTCGCAAAAATGCCGATGGGCGCTGTATTTTCATTTGCATTTTTTGCTCTGCTGTTCATAGCCGCTCTAACATCGGCATTCTCTCTCTTCGAAGTGGTAGTCGCCTTTGCCGTAGATGAGATCGGCTGGCCGCGGCTCAAGGCGTCGCTGATAATGGGACTTGCGGTAACGCTTCTCGGTATTCCGTCGGCCCTTTCAGTAGGGGGACACTTCCCTAAGATATACGGCAAGGATTTCCTTGACGCTATGGATTTCATCACGAATAATGCGGTTATGCCGGTCTGCGGCATTCTTACGTCATTCTTTGTCGGCTGGCTCTGGACTAAAGGAGCGAAGGAAGAAGTCACAAACTGCGGAACTCACGATTTCCCGTTTTATAAGGCATGGCTCTGGGTGTGCCGCATAGTTGTCCCGGTCAGCGTGGCGCTTATATTTATAAACGGGCTGAAGTGGTAAAAGCAATTCCGGCTAAGATTTACATTCCATTTGCAAAACAGAAAGAGAGGGGTGGCATGTGGTTCATCCCCCTCTTTTTTTTTGCTGAAATGGTAAAGATAGTAAAAAATGCACGAATCAGACAAAATGTAAGGTGCTTTTATTGTCCTGCTGCTGAAAGGGCTGCAGCCGTTTCGTTATCCTTCCTGGCCGAGCAAAAAACCGATCAGTCCCGAAGCGTCGGCAGACGCACCGCTGAAGCTGTCGATCAGCTGATTGCCGCGAAGGATATAAACATGCCAGACATACCTCTCTTCAGCAGGTCTGGCAATGACCTTTGCCGAGGTGATGCCGCGCCGCCATCCTTTTGCGCAGTCAGGCACGGCCGCCTCGTCCGCAAGCGCCGCCGCCGCCGTTTTGCTGAGCTTTGCTTCAAGCCTGCGGCAGGCGCAGGGAAATGAGATATCGTCGGTTACTTCGGCCGTGCCTTTGATAAGCGACGTCCTGCCGCTTGCTGCGTCTACAGATACTGTTACCGGGGTGAGCTTTACTCCGAATAATATACCCCTCAGCATGACATTTGCGCCAAAGAGGTAGGCGGGCGACAGTATCGCTGTGTCGCTTTCCAAAAGGTGTATTTTTACCGGCAGGAAACTTTTTGGTTCTTCTTGCATAT
>JAEEYY010000167.1 GCA_016288355.1 Synergistes sp. | reverse complement strand
GGCAGCCCTGTCTCGATGGCCTTGGACATGCCGCCGAGCGATTCAACTTCCTGAATATGGGCCCAGGCGCGGCGTATCAGCTCGTCTGTGAGCGCTTCGACATAGTACGAACCGCCCCACGGGTCGATGACTTTGCAGACGCTCGTTTCATCCTGTATGTAAAGCTGGGTGTTGCGGGCTATGCGCGCCGAGAAGTCCGTAGGCAGCGCTATCGATACGTCGAGCGCGATGGTGTGCAGCGACTGCGTGTGGCCGAGCGCCGCCGCCATCGCTTCGACGCAGGTGCGCGCGACGTTGTTGAACGGGTCCTGCGCGGTGAGGCTCCATCCGGACGTCTGCGAGTGCGTACGCAGCGCCATCGACTTGGCCTTCTTGGGGCCGAACTGTTTGACTATCTTTGCCCACAGCATGCGTCCTGCGCGCATCTTCGCAACTTCCATGAAGTAGTTCTTGCCGATCGCCCAGAAGAAGGAAAGGCGCGGCGCGAAGTCGTCGACGGTAAGCCCCGCCTGGATGCCGGTACGGATGTATTCAAGGCCGTCTGCGAGCGTGTAGCCGAGCTCTATGTCGGCTGTCGCTCCCGCTTCCTGCATATGGTATCCGGAAATGCTTATGCTGTTGAACTTCGGCATGTTGCGCGAAGTGTATGAGAATATGTCGCCTATTATCCTCATCGACGGCGCCGGCGGGTAGATGTAGGTATTACGCACCATGAACTCTTTCAGTATGTCGTTCTGTATCGTGCCCGACAGCACTGATTTGTCGACGCCCTGTTCTTCGGCCGCGACGATGTAGAACGCAAGCACCGGAAGAACTGCGCCGTTCATCGTCATAGAGACCGACATCTGACCGAGAGGGATACCTGAGAAAAGTATCTCCATGTCAAGGATAGAGTCGACGGCGACGCCGGCCTTCCCGACGTCTCCCACGACGCGCGGGTGATCCGAGTCGTAGCCGCGGTGCGTGGCAAGGTCAAATGCTATCGAAAGCCCCTTCTGCCCGGCTGCGAGGTTGCGGCGGTAGAAGGCGTTGCTTTCCTCGGCCGTCGAGAAGCCGGCGTACTGACGTACGGTCCACGGACGCGTTACGTACATCGTGGGATACGGTCCGCGCAGGAACGGCGGGATGCCCGGCATATAGGCAAGGTGGTTCATCCCGTCGTAAGCGCTTCTTGTGTAAAGAGGCGCTACGTCGATCTGTTCCATCGTGCGGTGAAGCAGGCTCTCAAAAGATTTTCCGGTCTCTTTCTCTATACGGCTTTTCCACTCTTCGAAACTGATCTTGTGTTTCGGCTCCATATTCAGCTTGAGCTTTGTAAGATCGGGATTTATGAACGGCATTATGCTTTCTCACCTCCGTCGGGCTCCGCTGCTTTTATTGCTTTGTCCTGTATTGATTTCAGTATTGCGTAGCAGTTTGCCCGTACATGTATGAAATCGTCCACACCTGCTTCAAGGTACTGGTCCTTGAACTCGGGAGCCGGAGCTCCGGCAAGAATGATCGTCATATCGGGAGCCGCTTTCTTTATGCCGCTCGCGACAGCAGGCACAAGCTCCGGATATGTGTCGTCGGTGGAGCAGATGACCGTTACATTTGCGCCCGATTCAACGGCGGCCTTCACGGCTTCTTCCGGAGTCGGGAATCCGTTGTTTTTCAGCACCTCAAAGTGTGCGACTTCCATGAAACCGGTGCTGAAGTCGGCGCGCGCCTTGTGCTGCGGTATCGGTCCCATATTGGCCAGGAATATGCGGATACTTTTGCCGGTGCGTTCAGTGAATTCTTCGGTCCTGCGGCGCAGCGCCTCGAACTCTTCGGTCCAGCGGTGCACGCCTATCGCCTTAACGCTTTCACTGCCGCTGAAGCCGTCGTTGAGGGCCTTTCTGACATCGCCTATCGTCGCTCCGGCCATGTAGGCCTCTATCACGGCGTCTATGAACCCGGCATCCCCGTCCTGTACGCTCTGAAGTACCTTGGAAAGACTTTCGGCAGCGTGTCCGGCGTCGGTCATGCCGCGGAAACCGGAGATGGCCTTCGCCCTTTCGGCGTAGAGAACGTCCGCTTTCGGGGAAGTGCATTCAAGAGGCTTCTCCAGCGTGTTCGGGTACATATTTGTCCCTACCGCACGGTCTTTGCGTGTGGCAAGGTTCTTCAGACGATCTTTCAGCGTTTTTCCTATATCATCCTGCACGGCGCCTGACTTGAGCGCGCTGTACATGCCGCCGTCGCTTTCGACTTTCTGTATGACGGCCAGTATCGCTTCCGCACATTTTGCGGTGAGGTTCTCGACATACCATGAACCGCCCGCCGGATCGACAGGCTGCAGCATGTCGAATTCGGTCTGCAGCATTATCTGTATGTTTCTTGCGATACGCTGAGAAAGCTCTCCGCTCGGACGCACAGCGTCGTCGAAACAGGTGACCTGCATCTCGTTTACTCCTCCGACCGCGCCGGAGAAGGCCTGTGTCGTTGAGCGGAGTATGTTGACATACGGGTCATAGATCGTAGGCGTGAAGCGGGAGGTCTGGGCAAAGATGTCTATCCTGCCGTACTTTTCCTCGTCCAGCCCGAACGCTTCGGTCATCTGCGCCCATACAGTTCTGGCTGCGCGCAGACGCGCTATCTCCATGAAGAAGTTTGTCCCCAGGGAGAAGCTGAATTTGATATGTTTGACTGTCGTTTCAGGCTCAACGCCGCGGATCTGCATCGCCCTTATATAGGCCGCAGCCGCGCTCATCGCGTATCCTGTTTCCTGTGTCGCGGAAGCTCCTCCGTTGTGGTAGGCCTCTCCTCTTACGAGTATCGTCTTCAGCTGCGGCGCGTTCTCTTCCGCCCATCTTATCGAAAGAGCCATTTCGTCGTACAGCTCGTCGAGAGGAAGCGGGAGCTCTCCGTTTTCAGCCAGCTCGCCCAGCGGATCGGCCCCTATGCAGCCGAGCGCGTTTTTGAATTTTGCTCCGTCTCCGCGTGCGCGTGAGCGCGCAGCTACCAGCGCAAGCAGCGGGGCCGCGGACGCGCCGGCGTAAATATGGAGCGGGGTCTTTGTGAAGTCAAGACCGTCGAGCATTTCGTCGGCGTCGTTCAGTGTTGCAAGCGAGACGCCCCGATAGTCTCCCCGGAAAAGAGCAATGTCCGGGTCGATGCCGTATCTTGTGCATCTGTCGACCTGGAAATTCAGCACGGTCGCGCCCTTTGCGAGCTCGTGCTTTACTGCTTTGTTCGCCTCTTTCGGCAGAACGCTTGCGGTCCCCTGCGCTATCTTCCATGGAGAAGCCATATATCCTGCACTGTTTGTGCCGCGCAGGAAGGGCGCTTCTCCGGGCAGGCCGTCGATGCCCTGCAGCCCTTCGAGGTCTGCCAGAGTATAGATAGGTTCAAGCGTTATGCCTTCGTATGTAGGGGTGTACATACGTTTTTCAAAAGGCGCGCCTTTCAGAGCCGTTACCGCTTCATCGTGCCACCCCTCGCGTGAAGGAGGCGCGAACTCTTCGAAAGAGACCGGCGGGATCAGGTTCGTCTTCACCTCTGTTTCACTCATATGAATGCTTCCCTTCGCTAAAAAGTTGGCGGGCGAAAAAAAACCGCCCTGCGGGCGGTTTTAAAGTTGCTGCGGTTGGAAGTTGCTTTAAACGCATCAAGCAACCCCCGCCCGCGCAGGAATTGCCGCAACTTCGCGCAGAGCGGTATCCTGGCTTGCCGTTCATCCTCCATCGCGCCTTCCCGAAAAATTCAGTGGCATGTGCGATCTCGTCCCGGCTTACAGTGGCGGGGCCGTTCAGGAATTACACCTGATTCCCGACTTCTGCAGCGTTATTTGATTTTATACGCAGTAATAATACGCTAATTCTCTTCTGCTCGTCAACAATTATATTTTGCGGAGCATAATTTTGCAAAATTTCAGAAAACTGCCACGTAGCCGTCCGCTCTGGGCTCCGTGGCTCCGGCAAGCGCGCCGCTTTCCGTACGGACGATTATCTGTCCGCGCCCGTATGATATGCTGTCTGCGTCAAGCCTGATATCATGTCCCATCTCTGCCAGCCCGCGGACTATATGCCCGGGAACGCCCTGTTCCAAAGCTGTTTTTCTGCCTGAGAGCCACTGGAAGCGCGGCGCGTCGAGCGCTTCCTGCGGGTTAAGGCCGAAATCGGTCATGTTGGTTATCACCTGCAGATGTCCCTGCGGCTGCATGAACGCCCCCATGACGCCGAACGGCCCCACCGCGGCGCCGTTTTTCGTTATAAATCCCGGTATTATCGTGTGGTATGGCTTTTTGCGCGGGGCCGCGCAGTTCGGGTGCCCCTCTTCGAGTGAGAAGTTGCCGCCGCGTCCGTGCAGTGAGATTCCTGTGCCGGGAACACAGATGCCGGACCCGAAAGCTATATAGTTGCTCTGTATCATCGATACCATATTGCCCTCCGCGTCCGCCGTTGCAAGATATACCGTGCCGCCTGCCCTTTCCGGCTCAGGGGTGAAGAGGCCGGCTCTCTTTTCGTCTATTCTGGCTGCCTGGCGTGCGGCCAGATCGTCCGACAGAAGTTCGGATACGCTTTTGCGCATGAAGCGCATGTCTGCTACTTCGGCGAGCGCTTCCGCAAATGCGAGCTTTACAGCCTCTATCTGCAGGTGGTAGCTTCTGACGCTCTCACGCTCGCCGAGCCGGAAATGCCTGAGTATCTTCAGCGCCATCAGCGCGGTTATGCCCTGTCCGTTCGGCGGTATCTCCCATATGTCATAGCCGTTGTAGTTGACCGAGATCGGTTCTGTCCATTCCGGCTCGTAGGCGGCAAGGTCGGCGGCGCGCATGGTGCCTCCGGTCCTGCGGGAAAACGTGTCTATGATCTCTGCCAGCTCTCCGCGGTAAAAGGCTTCGGCACCGCTTGCGGCTATTTTTTCAAGAGTGCGCGCCTGCAATTCGCTGCGCCATATATCTCCTGCCCCGGGATATTTCCCGCCGCAGGTGAATGTATCGAATATATCTGAGAACTCTTCTCCGCGGAGCTCTTTTTTCATCGCGTCCATGCGCCGTTTCCACAGTATCGCAGCATTCACGGATACCGGAAAGCCCTCTCTTGCGCAGCGTACGGCCGGCTCCAGCACTTCAGAGAAAGGCAGACGTCCGAATCTGGAAGAAAGCGCGGCCCATGCTGAGGGCGCTCCCGGCACGGTCACAGTATCCCAGCCGTACTGCGGCATTTTCCTGCCGTATTTTGCGCGGAGCTTTTCCGCGTCGGTAAGAGCCGGCGCCCAGCCGCTCGCATTAAGGCCGTACAGACGGCCGCCGCTCCATACGATCGCAAAAGCATCTCCTCCGATGCCGTTGCTGACAGGCTCCGTAACTGTAAGAGCCGCAGCGGCCGCGACCGCCGCATCTATAGCGTTGCCGCCGCGCCGCATCGCCTCGACGCCGGCCTGGGCGGCTGCAGGCTGTGTAGTTGCTACCATTCCGCGCGAAGCGTAGACGATCGTGCGGCGTGAAGGATACATGTAGCGCGTGGGGTCAAATCTCATATCAGATGCCTCCTCTGCCGGATGGTTTTTCCCGCAGATGCGCCCGGGTGCGCTGAAAAACCAAGCGTGTGACGTTCTGCGGCTGTTATCTGATTTTATCATGCCGCCCGCGCAATGCGGAATGATTATTTTATTCTGACAGTTCAGCCGGCAGAATTTGCCTTGTAGCAGAAAGCGGGCAAATCGCCTATAATATTTTCCGGTATTATTCTGCAACCGTTTGCAAAAAACTCTGGAGGTGCAACATGGCTAAGAAAAAACTGGTTTACGGCATCGAGGATCGTCCCCCTCTGCCTATTTTGGTCCTTGCGGGAGCGCAGCATGTCCTCACGCTCTTCGGAGCGACTACGCTCGTTCCTCTTGTTCTGGGACCGGCGATGGGCATGTCGACCGCACAGATAGGCGCATTTATCGGCTGTGTCTATTTCAGCATGGGTATAGCCACGCTTTTTCAGACGTACCCGAAGACAGGTTCCGGACTTCCGATAGTCCAGGGCTCGAGCTTCAGCTTTATCCCTCCCATTATGACGATAATCGGCGCATATAAGAGCCTGGGGCCGGATGTTGTGATGCAGTATGTCGGCGGGGCGCTTTTCGCCGGCGGCATCGTCCTTTCTCTTTTAGGCTACAGCAGGCTTATCGGACGCATCAGAAAGATAATCACCCCGGTCGTGATAGGTCCTACGATAATGGCGATCGGCTTCTCGCTTGCGCCGACGGCGATCCAGTTCAACGCGGCGAATTTCTGGCCGGTATCGCTTCTGGTCGTCATTATGGTCTTCTTCTTCAGCCTTGTCAGCAAAAACAAGTATTTCAACATATTCGCAGTTCTGGGTTCGGTAGTGATCGCCTATCTTATATGCCTCGCACTGTCGCTCTCCGGAGTTTTTGCTCCGGGGCACGCGGCCTATATAAACCTGCAGAGCGTATATGACGCCCCGTGGTTCCGCTACAGGCTGTTCATGCCCTGGGGCGTGCCGAAGTTCTCGGGGCTCGCTATGGGCGCCATTGCGGCGGGCTTCTTCTGTGTAATGATCGAATCGATAGGCGATTACCATAACTGCTCATACGCCGCCGGCATAGACGATCCGACCCCGTCGCAGATCAACCGCGGAATCGGCGCCGAGGGCGCTATGTGCGCGCTTTCCGGACTGCTCGGCTCCGTAGCCACGACCTCCTATACCGAGAACATAGGTCTGATTGGCCTGACAGGCGTCGCAAGCCGTTACGTCGTGCGTGCGGGTGCGGTGATACTGATACTGCTGTCGCTGATAGGCAAGCTCGGGGCGCTTATCGCCACGATGCCCACGCCGGTCATCGGCGGCGCCTACATCACGCTCTTCGGCACGATAGGCGCGCTTGGCATTCAGAACCTGATGCGCGCCGATATGGGCAGCCAGCGCAACGTGCTCATCGTGGGCTTTGCGTTCCTTATGGCGATGGGACTTCCCGGATGGGTAGAGCCGAACCAGGCGCTCTTCACAGGGGCGCTGGGCACAACCTTCGGCGGCATGATATGGGCCGTGCTTAAAACGCCGATGGCTGTTGCAGGCATTCTTGCCGCTGTATGCGACAACCTTGTCCCCGGTACGCCTGAGGAAAGGGGAATGGCCGGCGGCGCCGAATAACCGCGCCGTTAATATAAGTATGTTTTAAAAGGCTGTCCGGGGCATCCGCTGCCTCCGGACGGCCTTTTTGAATCTCTTTTGCCATACGCCGCTGTGCTGCCAAATGCATTTTTAGCTGTTGTTATACATTTTTTCCCCGTACTATAGTATGATATATCAGTCTGAAACTTCTGCTGTACGGCCGGATGAAAGGAGTCACTGCAGCTTATGTCTTTTAAGCTAACGCTGCGCAATTTGCTTATTGCGGCTGCGGCTGCGCTCATTCTTATATATATAGCGCCTCTCGGCTCATATCCGCTGATCGAGCCCGACGAAGGGCGTTATGCCGAGATCCCGCGCGAGATGATCTCTTCCGGAAACTATATAACGCCGATGCTGAATTACGTGAAGTATTTTGAAAAGCCCGCGTTTCTTTACTGGATGAACGCAGCGGCGATGCGTATATTCGGAGAGAATGAGTTTGCCGCGAGGATAGGTTCCGCTCTCTGTGCGCTGGGGGGAGCCGCGGCCGCGGGCGCTCTGGGAGCTTTTGTCTACGGTCCGGCCGCAGGACTTATCTCAGGGATCGTCACGGCTACGATGCTTCTTTATTTTGCTGTCGGGACGTTAAATATAACCGATATGCCGCTGTCGTTTTTCATAACGCTGGCTCTTGTATCTTTTTATATAGCGAATGCGGGCGGAAAGAAGCGCTTTTATCTGCTCTTTTATTTCTCCTGCGCGCTGGCCGTGCTTACCAAAGGGCTGATAGGCATCGTGCTGCCAGGAGCCGTTATATTTTTCTATATGCTTACCGCGGAACAGCGGAAACATTTTTTCAGCCCTTTATATCTGCCGGGAATAATCCTTTTCTTCGCTGTCAGCGTTCCGTGGTTCTATCTCGTCTGCAGGGACAACCCTGACTTCTTCCGCTTTTTCTTCATTCAGGAACACTTTATGCGCTACCTTACGAATATGCACGGGCGGTACATGCCCTTCTGGTTTTTCTTTGCGATCATACCGGCCGCGGCGATGCCGTGGACCGCGTTCCTTTTTGCTCTCTGCAGCAGGGAAAGCGTGCTGCGGGATCCGCGCGGAGCGGAAGAGAGCAGCGCTGCTAAGTTTCTGCTGATCTGGTTCGCGGTTATCCTGCTTTTCTTCTCTTTTTCACACTCAAAGCTTATCCCCTATATCGTTCCCTGCATCCCTCCGGCGGCTATTCTGACAGGCGCGGATATATCGCGTATGGCGGAGGACGAAAGATGGCACGGTTTTGCGCCGCATCTGCTTGCGGCGCTGAACTGCTTACTGGCGGCGATGCTTTTTTTCTATGCGAATAGCGGTAAGGACGTGACGCCGGCCGAAGCGCTCCCGGCAGCGGCCAGGATAGGCGCGGCGCTTGCCGCGATGCCTTTGGCCGTTTTCTGCTTTACCGGCGGAGAGAGGAGACGTTTCAAGGAGGCGGCGGCCGCGCTTTGCTTATGCGCCGTTCTTTTCGTCTGGGGGCTGCAGAGCGTCTACGGCCTCATTGCCCCGCAGCGTTCGATGAAGGAAGTGTGGGAGATAATAGTGAAAGAATCCGACGGCAGGGAAACTATCGCTGCGTTTGATGAGCTCCTG
>JAEEYY010000166.1 GCA_016288355.1 Synergistes sp. | reverse complement strand
TTCTAAGCGACGGGGTAGCAAACTAATTGGCTTAAAATTTTTGACAATATCCTCAACTCTCCCACAGCATCGCCACGGCGCAGTAGACCAGCAGGAGGGCCATTGCCGCGTTGAGAAAGCGGCCATGCTGTTTAAAAATGTGGTCAAAGGCCGCGCCGAAGGCCGCCCAGCAGCAGTTGGACACAAAGCAGACAGCCGCTGTCACCGAAAACCTTTACTTATAAGCTGGAGTAAGGTATATTAAGTAAAGGTTTTGAAGGAGGCGTCAGAGATGGTTTCGTATGACGGCTTATACGAACAGCTAAAGCGTAAGGGGGTCACGAAAACTGACCTGACAGCGGAGATAGGAATATCTTCCCGCACCATTGCGAAGATCGCCAAAGGAGAGAAGCTTTCCCAAAGGACGCTGCAGAGGATAGCCGATTATCTGGGCTGCAAGGCCGCTCTCCTCTGCAGGGAAAAATCTGAAAATGAGATTTTACAAATACTGCGGGAAGAAAAAGAGGCCAGGATCCCAGGTGGCCTTTATCATGAGCTTCAGGTACGAATGACGTACAACTCCAACCATATCGAGGGCAGTAAACTCACCGAGGAGCAAACAAGGCTGATTTTCGAGACGAATACCATTGATGTGGGTGATGGGGTTCCAGTTGATGATATTCTTGAAACGGTTCATCATTTTCGCGCAATCGATTATGTGATCGATGTTGCAGACGATGAATTGACGGAGGATATGATCAAGCACCTGCACTACATCCTTAAGCACGATACCAAGGATTCCACACTGGGATGGTTTGCAGTCGGCGATTATAAGCGCAGAGCAAACATGGTCGGCGGTCGGGAAACAGCCAAACCCAGGGATGTCCCGGCGCAAATGAAAGCCCTTCTGGCAGAGTACAATGCCAGGAACGCAGTTACGATCCATGACGTGATTGCGCTTCACGCCAGGTTCGAGTACATTCACCCTTTCCAGGATGGAAATGGCAGAGTGGGGCGGCTGATTGCATTGAAGGAATGCCTGCGCCACAACATCATTCCTTTTATCATCGAAGACAGCAAGAAGCATTTTTACTATCGAGGATTGTCAGAGTGGAGAAATGAGAAGGGGTGGCTGACGGACACCTGTTTGGATGGACAGGATACATTCATCCGATTGCTGGATATGCTCGACATACCGCACCAACACTAAAGGCGGCCCGACCCCTCAGATCTCCCCCAGCATCGCCACGGCGCAGTAAACCAACAGAAGGGCCATCGCTGCGTTGAGCAAGCGGCCATGCTGTTTGAAGAGGCGGTCAAAGGCCGCGCCGAAGGCCGCCCAGCAGCAGTTGGACACAAAGCAGACAGCCGCTGTCACCAGGACGAACCCCGCGATGGGGAGCGGGTCGCGGTAGTGCGGCAGGATGAAGGACGCCATGACCGACAGCCCGTAGGAGATCACCTTGACGTTGACGAGCTGAAGCGTCACGCCGGAGGCCACGGTGTTCGTCCGGGACAGGCCGCCGTCCGTCCCCTCATGCGGTTTGTCCCGCCAGACGGTCCAGGCGAGCCAGAGGATGTACGCCGCGCCCAGACAGAGCATGGCGGGCTTGATGGCGGGGATGAACTCATACAGCAGCGAGGAGAACACCGCACAGCACGCCACGATGGCCGACACCCCGATAAACACCCCCACGTTGAACGGCAGCGCGCCCCTGAAACCATACTTGCCCGCGTTCGTCATGGCCATGATGTTGTTTGGCCCCGGCGTGAACGCCATCAGGGAAACGTAGGAGAAAAACGCCATAAAATTCATCTCAGAACCCCTCCCTCAATTTTGCCGCAATAAATTTATATTATAATGAAGGGGCGAGATTCATTGAAGGGGGAATTTACTTGTCCCGGCCCCAAAAGGGAACCAATCAATTTGTCCTGCTGACGGCCCGGCGGTTCCTGCCGCTGTTTTTGACGCAGTTCCTCGGCGCGTTCAACGACAACTTCTTCAAGAGCGCGCTGATGATGCTCATCACCTACCGCCTGGGCGACGCTGCGGGCGTGGATCCTCGCGTGATGGTGAACGCGGCAGCGGGGGCCTTCATCCTGCCCTTCTTTTTGTTCGCCGCCCCGGCCAGCGACCTGGCCGATCGCTACGACCGCTCGTGCCTGATGCGCGCCGTCAAACTGGCGGAGATCGTCATCATGGCGGGCGCGGCGCTGGGCTTTTACCTCAACGATCTGTGGCTGCTGATGGGCGTGCTGTTCCTGATGGGGGCGCAGTCCGCCTTCTTCAGCCCCGCGAAGTACAGCATCCTGCCCCAACACCTGGCGGAGGAAGAACTCATAGCGGGCAACGGCCTCATCCAGATGGGGACGTACCTCGCGATCTTGAGCGGCACGATCTCCGGCGGGCTGCTCATCCTCCGGGAGAATGGCGGGGGCTGGGTGGGGGCCGGGGCGGTGCTCATCGCTGCTGTGGGGTGGGCCAGCAGCTGGTTCATCCCCCCCACGCGCCCCATCGACCCCACGCGCCGCGTCTCGCTTCGCATCGTCCGCCGGACGAGGGAGATGTTTGCGGACGTGACGCCGCGCCGGGATGTGTTTGGAGCCATGCTGGCCATCTCCTGGTTCTGGCTGGTGGGGGCGACCTTTTTGGCGCAGTTCCCGACCTACGCCCGCCTGATCCTGGGGGCAGGGGAGGACGTGGCGACGGCCTTCCTGGCGATCTTCTCCCTGGGCATCGGGCTGGGCTCCACGGCCTGCAACGCGCTGCTCAGGGGAAGGATCACGGCGCGCTTCGTCCCCTGGGCCGCGTGGGGCATCGCGCTGGCCAGCGTCCTGTTGTGGTGGTTTAGTGCTGTGGATGCCAGGCCCCCCGTTCCTTCCGAATCGGCGGTCCTGGGGGCCTGGGCTTTCTTCTCCAGCCCCGTCAACTGGCCCATTCTCCTCAGCCTCTTTGTGATCGCCTTCTGCGGCGGGCTTTACATCGTTCCGCTCTACGCGGTGATGCAGAGCCGCGCGCCGGAGGAGAGTGTATCGAGCGTCATCGCCTGCTCCAACATCATGGACTCCCTCTTTATGGCGGGGTCCGCGCTGGGGGCGGGGCTGCTGTTGTCCTGGGGCTGGGACATCCCCCAGATATTCCTCCTGATGGCCCCCACGACGGCCCTTGTGGGGCTGCTGATCTGGCGGGGGATTAAGGAATAAGCGGTGTCTTGCAAAAGCACGAAGCAGAGGTCATGGAGCCGCTGATTAAACTCTTCCCGCTCATCCCGGCGGGGGAGGTATAATAAACAATTGTTATATAAGCAAGTCCGATAAGGAGGGGCTTT
>JAEEYY010000165.1 GCA_016288355.1 Synergistes sp. | reverse complement strand
CTGATATACAGGGTGGAAGATCCCGGTGATCATATTTTCAGACGGTTTGACTGATCTAAAGGGTCGATATACGGCAGTAACAGGGCCTGCCTGTGCTTCTGCCGATAAAAAACGGCGCCGCATCCCGAAGGTATCCCGGAATACGGCGCTTTTTATTGGCGGACGGGTCTGTTTTTATTCTTTTGCCATCTCTTCCAGGATCCCGACTGCGGCGGATAACGCTTCTGCTTCTGTTTCTTCTATGCCGCAGCCCTTCTTTTCCATTTTTTCTATGTGCTTTCTCACCTGTTCGACGCGTTCTCCTATTCCGGCGCCCTCGTATGCTTCGCGCAGGGCCTCTTTTTCTTTTTCATCCGACAGGTTGTCGGTGAGGTACGCAAAGAGGAATGCCGGAGAGCTTATTGCCGCAAGACGTTTGTCTGTACGGCACCATGGGTCTGCAAGATAGGCCGCGTCGTTTACCGCGTCCTCGATATCTTCGTCGAGTTCCTCGTCGGCGTCAGGCATATCCCATATGCCTGTGATAAAGAGGGCGACGTAGGGAGAGAGTGAAAAAGCGTAATTTACCGCGTCCCGTACTTCCCCGTCGTCTGCGCCTTTTTCAAGCAGCGCTATAGCGCGGGCATGCTCTCCCGCTACAGACTGCACGCTGTCTGTTTCAAGATATGTCAGTATATCATCGTAAAGTTCAAGGTCTATCATAGTGCGGTAGAGCAGAGTGCGGCTCGGGTATACGCCTTCTTCGTCAAAACTTGCGAATTCCTTGGCCGCTTCGTATGCCTCGTTTACGTTTCCTTCAGAAAGCATTGCGTAGCCCAGGTTCATCAGTATGGTCATGTATACGGCAGCGTCTCTGTCATCTTCGGTAAACGCCGGTATCTCTTTTGCGTCGATCACGGCGCGCATGCTTTCAAGCGCTTCTTTCAGCAGGTAAAGATTTTCAGCTCCTTCTTCGTAGGACATGGTCTCCCACAGAGCAAGCTTTCCGTACGGGCTTTCAGGGTCCAGCTCCAAAAGCTGCTTAGCTATATCGTTTATTTCTTCATCGCTTTCGGCCGCGTCGAGCTTATTAAGCAGTTCGTCTTTTGTCACAGTATATGCCGCATCCCTTCTGTTTGTATTGTAGTCATGGCGCAGTAACCGCCTGCATTCTAAATGCCTGAGGCAACCAGCAGCAGCGAGCCGCCCTGCAGCTTCATTATATACGCAATTCTGCCCCGGCGTATCTGCCGTTGCTTTCCGTCGAGCGCGGGGCCGCCGATTCCCAGTGTCTTCAGCAGATCTTTTGCCTCCCATGCCGGGGTCTGCGGTTCAAGCGAGATTATCAGCTGCTGGCACAGGCTCTCGAATTCATCGTCAGCGTCTGGCTGTACTCTGCCGAAATGCTGCTGCGGCTTAATTTCACGCTGTCCTATCGTATAAGAAACGGCTGCGTTTTTCAGCATTTTGCTGTCCGGGAAGGAATTAAAAAACAGCTGTATGGCCTCGTTATAATCTATTGCAAAACTTCCGTTTTCGAAGCTCAGAATCTCACTATCTATCCGCTTCTCAGAAAGAGGATAATCCACCTTTTTGGCCGCGGATTTAAGGTTTGCGGTAAATGCTGACAGAGTCAGGCCCATGCCTTCATCCTCAGCGCGCGCTGTTCCTGCTGAAAAAAGCAGCGCCGTCAGGCAGAGCAAACTGAAAATAAGCTTTTTCATGGAATCTCCTCACCCCGCTTCCCATTCTGCGCATATTGCGCAGCTTCAGTATCAGATTATAGCAAATAACGGCTTATTCAGCCGGGAACGTTTTTCGTGCGGGGAAAAAGATAAAAAGCGCCGTCAAAGCAATATCCCCGTCCGGCTCAGATGACTTCGACCGGGCGGGGATATGCGGGCTGTCCGGATATACGGCTTGTTTTTACCAGCCTGAGCCGCCGCCTCCGCCGCCTCCGCCGCCTGAGAAGCCTCCGCCGCCTGAGCCTGAAGAAATAGTCGGCGAGAATTCCGGTTTCGGCATGCCGGCCGTGATGCTCGACGATACCGAATTGGCAAACGAACCTAAGAAATCGCCTCTTGTGAACATAAATACAGGCGACGGGCCGTCGTACCATTCAGGATTATAGTTCGCCTTTTCGAGGACTTTCGCAAAGCGGTCTCCCCATGTTTTTGCAGCCCCCATCGCCACGGCATAAGGCAGCAGCCTTTCATATACCTCGGGAGTGTCGTCGGGGGCGTTGAACATCTCCATGCGTTCTTTTTCGGCGGCTGTGATATACATATAAAGCCCCTCGATCTCACTGTGGAGCTCGCTGCCGTGTTTCGTCCGGCGCACAGAAAGAGGTCTCAGTGCCGCGATCGCAGCTCCGGCGCCAATAAAAGGCAGTACGGTCATAAGCGGACCGGACGATTCGCCGTACATTACAAAGGCGATAAAAGCGGCAAGTGCCGCTGGCAGGACTGAAGCAGCTACCCCGCGGGCTTTTGCAGAAAAAGTGTCCGCCGGCTTTACCTTTCTTATTACAGACAGGAGAATGACTCCGCAGCCGAGCAGAGCTGCGGCTGCAGATATATCCCAGGACTGTCCGGTGAAGGGGAGCACTGCTGCGGCCCCTGCCAGAATGATCAGCGCGCCGGTAAAGAGCAGGCCAAGGTTGTCCTTGGTGAGGCCGTGAGACATGATGCTGATCTCTCCACGAACGGCGTTGTTTGCGCGCGCGATCTCTTTTCCGTGATATTTGTCAACGGAAAATTCTTCATCTTCGGCGCCGCCCGGGAACAGCATTGAAAGGATTGTTTTTTCGTCGCGTGTAAGTTCTGCCGCGCTTTCGTCCTTTTTCTCCCTGCGCAGAAAGAATGTCTTGCTTTTTCCCAGCCCGAAGATGCCGCCGCTTTCTTTTTCTTCGATCCTGATCATGCCCTTGACCGCAAGATCTATAAGGTTCGAGGAAAATGATATGCTGTCGAAGATAGAATCTTTTACTCTGCGCACAAAGGCCGGAGATGAGTCCTTCGGAGGATAGAAACGCGGGATTATCGCAGGCGCCGTCTCATTTTTCAGCTTGCCGGCGGAGAAGAATGACCATACGCAGGATAGTATGAATGCCGCGGCTGCGATTATATGCTGCGCCAATTCGTTGCCGAACGGGGATGGCGGCTGTGAGACCAGGCCTTTTTTCCATGTGTATACGACTGTGAGTCCTTCGCCCCTTGCAAGAGAGCGCGTCGTTTCAACTCTGTTTTCGCCTGTGCGTTTTGCGTCCGCAGGGTCTCCCTTTTCTCCGTAGCTGCCGGTGTACCATTCGACGGAGCGGAACTTTTCGCCGGAATATTTTGCCGGCAGAGATACGGTGCAGGAAGCGTGCTGGATCGGCCACGACCATCCGTTGCCTGTAACGTTCCAGTAGAGCTCGTCGAATTCGTCAAAGAAGCCCACCTGGTATATGGTTTTGTAGTTTATGACGAACGTGTGCAGCCCCGGGGGGATGATGCGGTTCGGATCCCCCAGCCTGACATTGGCATATGCGCCTTCCTCGGATACCGTAAAGGGCGTTGCTCTTCCGTCAAGCGAGGCGCCGGTCACGTTAAATCCTACTGTGAAGTTTCTCCCTTGAGCGTTTTTGTATCTGATCGGGAAATGCCTTATGATACCCCGCTTGATGTCGATATTTTCCACCCGCACCTTTATCGTTTCAGTTACAGAAAGCGAACTGTCCTCGTTTATCAGGATACGGCTGTGAAAATCTGTTATTCTTTCAAGAGCCTGCGACGGCACGGCAGCAGACGCAAGCATCAGGATCAGCGAAACAAAAAAAACGGCGGTTCTTTTTATCCAGTCTTTGCAGAGCATATAATATCCTCCGGCGGCATAGAAATAAACAGTTTGATTATACCTCTCTGGCAGGTTTACGTGTTAATATTTGTTTTGGAAGATAGAAAAATCAAATTGACTGCGGAGGAGATAGAAAATGAAAGTAACACTTGTGAACGGAAGCGGCGAAATGCGCAAAGCCAAGGTCGGGTTCAGCTGGACCGTGTTCTTTTTCGGCTTCCTGGTCCCTATCTGCCGCGGCGACGCATTATGGGCGGTAATAATGTTCGCAGCAAGCGTACTGACCCTTTTTCTTGCACAGATAGTGTTCAGCTTCACATATAACGGCACATATATAAGAGGACTGCTTGCCAGCGGCTTCCGTCCCGGCGATGAATATTCCAAAGCCATCCTTATAAAGAAAGGTTATATGGCGGCGTAGGAAAGCATACCTGAAAAACAAAAGAAAACAAAAAGAAAAACGCCCGCGGGGACAGCGTGATACGTCTGCCCTGCGGGCGCCTTTTACAGCCTGTTTTTAAGCGGTTATATCTTCATCTGCTTTTCTGAAGCTCTTTTACGGCCTCCACTGTCAGGTCGATCTCTTCTTCGGTGTTGAAGCAGCCGGGCGACAGACGCAGCGCTCCCTGAGGAAATGTTCCGAGCGTCCTGTGAGCGAGCGGAGAACAGTGAAGTCCCGGACGGCTTTCTATACCGTATATGTCTGACAGGCTGCGGGCCAGGATACCGTTGTCTTTTCCTTCTATGTTGAAAGAGTATACAGGCAGCCGCGGCCCTTCGCCCCGCAGCGCGCCGGTGATATGCAGCCCGTTTATGCGCAGCAGCCCCTCTTCAAGACGCTCTCCCAGTTTTCTTTCTGTTTCGGCTATTGCCGCCGGCGTTTTATCCTTTATATATTCCATGGCGGCGCTGAGTCCTGCCAGGCCGGGCAGATTGGGGGTCCCGGCCTCAAATTTGTCGGGCATTATACCGGGCTGGGTCTCTTCGTGCGACAGGCTCCCGGTCCCTCCCACGGCAAGAGGTGAGCATCTGTCAGCAAAATCGGGCTGCCAGACGATCCCCCCTGTCCCCTGCGGTCCCATGAGCCCTTTGTGCCCTGTGAAGCATAGAGCCGAGATGCCGAGTTTGCTTACGTTTATATCGATTATTCCGGCAGTCTGTGCGCAGTCGACAACGAACGGGACCCCGTGTCTGCCGCATATAAGCGCCGCTTCTTCTATAGGCTGCAGCGAGCCGCAGACATTGCTGCAGTGCGTCATGACCACCAGGTCGGCACGTTCTTTGAGGGCTTCGTCAAGAGTTTGAGGGGAAAGGAAGCCCTTTTGCGAGCATGGCATTATCTCAACACGGACCCCGTTTGCTTCAAGCTCACGCAATGGGCGGATCACCGAGTTATGTTCCACGGATGTGGTAAGCACGCGCATTCCCTTTTTCAGACAGCCCTTAAGAACTATATTCAGAGAATGTGTTACGTTCTGTGTGAATGTCACGTACTGCGGGGCGGCGTTTTCGTAGCCGCCGAAGAGCTCTGCTGCCTGTTCCCTTGCCGCAAAAAGCAGGCCGAGGCTTTTCAGGTCGCGTTCTGATGCCGAACCGCGCGAGACATTGGCCCCGTCCTGCGTCATAAATCTGTAAACAGCGTCAGCTACCGCCGGCGGTTTTGGCCATGTGGTAGCTGCGTTGTTAAGGTATATGTGCTTCATATCAGCCGAGCACTACAGGTTTTTCTGCTCCGAATACAGCCTCGGATATCTCGAACATATTTGATATGGCGCCGACCGCAACGCGCTCGTTTATGCCGAAATGCTTTGCGCAGGTGCCGCATACAAGGATCTTCACGCCTTTTGCCTCAAGTTCTTTCAGTGTCCCGCATACGGAGTGCTCGGGAAGGGACATCTTAACCCCTTCATTCATCAGCGCTATCACGGAAGGCAGGACGTCAGCTTTCGGCAGAGTGCCGATGTAGGCTTTCATAAGCGCCTCTCCGAGTCCGTCTGAATCAGCGCCGATCTTGTCAGTTTTAAGAAGTATAGAAAGCGCAGCCTGTTTTTCGGGCTCTGAGCATGGGCCGCTCTTTACGCCGCAGATACTTATGCCGGATGCATCGTCGGTGCGGACGGCGCTATACCCTCTGCTTTCAAAAAAGCGCGTAACGTTGCCTGCCGCAGTTTCGTTGTCAACGAGAACACGAATCTCGGCCGTTCCTTTGTCTGCCTCTTCCTTTGTGAGAAGCACCGGCTTCGGACATTCCAGTTTTCTTGCATCGATCTCAGTCATTACATATCGCTCCTCCGGTAATAAAACCGCTGATTCTGTCTGGCCGCTCACGCGCGCAAAGCGCGCTTACTGTTTCACGACCGGACCTTTATTCGCTGTCTTTGCTTTTCAGG
>JAEEYY010000164.1 GCA_016288355.1 Synergistes sp. | reverse complement strand
GTGCTGAACCTGGTCTTCTTCAAAAAGGTCATGAGCAAGGCCAAGTTCTGGCAGATGATCGGACGCGGGACGCGGCTCTGCCCCGGGCTGCTGGACGGCGCGGACAAGCAGAAGTTCTATATCTTCGACTTCTGCGGCAATTTCGAGTTTTTCCGCATGAATAAGGGCAGACCCACGGCCAATATGATCGCCCTCCAGGGAGCGCTTTTCCAGCTCAAGGCACAGATCGCCTTCAAACTCCAGGACCTGGCCTATCAGACGACGGAGTTGATCGAGTTCCGCAAGTCGCTGGTGGAGGATATGGTCGCCAAGGTGCGGGAGCTGAACCGGGACAACTTTGCAGTCCGGCAGCATCTGAAATACGTTGAACTGTATTCCGATCCGGCGAACTATACGACCCTGACCTATGAAAACACCCTGATCATGGGCGACGAACTGGCGCCGCTGATCGAGCCGGAGCCGGATGATCCCAAAGCCCTGCGCTTCGACGCCCTGATGTACGGGATCGAACTGGCTTACCTGGCAGGCAAGAAATACAAACGCGCCAGGCAGGATCTTATGAAAAAGGTCTCTGCCGTCGCCGGCGTAGCCAATATCCCCGAGATCATGATGCAGGCGGAGCTGATCGACCAGCTCCTGCACACGGATTATCTGGAAAATGCGGGGATCAACGAATTTGAGCACATCCGGGAATGCCTGCGCGATTTGATCAAGTACATTCCCATGACGAAGATCATCTACAACACGAATTTCGACGACGAGATCCTCTCCATGGAGTGGAAGGAATCGGAGCTGGAGAATGACGACCTGAAGAATTACAAGGCCAAGGTCGAGTTCTACATCCGTCAGCACCAGGACAACGCCGTCATCGCCAAGCTGAAGGGGAACGTCCCCTTGACGGAGAAGGACGTGGCCGCTCTGGAAGAGATCCTGTGGCGGCAGCTCGGCACGAAACAGGACTACGAGGCCGAATACGGGCAGAAGCCCCTGGGCGAGTTTGTCCGGGAAATCGTGGGGCTGGATATGACGGCCGCCAAGGAAGCCTTCGCGGAGTATCTGAGCGACGCCGCCCTGGACAGCCGACAGATCTATTTCGTCAATCAAATCGTCGAATACATTGTCCACAACGGCCTGATGAAGGACTTTTCCGTCCTCCAGGAGCCGCCCTTCACCGACCAGGGCAGCATCGTCGAGGTCTTCGGCACCAACCTCCCCCTGTGGGCCAGCATCCGCAAATCCATCGAGCAAATCAACACGAACGCATTGGCGGCTTAATTTATGAAAGATTAGGGTAAGAGGAAAAAAGAAAAGGCAAGCCATTCGCACATATAATATGCATCTTGAATTTGCTGGTTATTTGACGATAATACAGACGATAATAAATAGCTTTAGCTTATCATATTGAGAGGGATAAGATGGGAAAGAAAAACAAACTGTCAATTTACTTAATCAAGGACGAGTTTGCCAAAGATGATCAAAAGATATTATCACCATCGGCAACACTCTTAAAAGACTATCCAGATATCGGAAAACTCTATTATGTTCCTTCTTCTATCAATGTACCACGGTGGATGGACTCTTTCTTCTGCGGGAGCCTGCGTGATACAAATATCTTTACATCGAATGCACGAGCTGTATTGTTATGTCGTATTGTTGTTGCAGATGAAAAAACAAAAACATTCGCAATCACGATGGGTTATGGTAAGAACCTTCTTGCAGAAGACGTTATTGAAGAAGACTTTGGGTTGAAGGTCGTGTTGAACACTATTGCCCCGAACAGTTTACGACGAATCAATAAAATAAACATTGGAGGGAATCAAAAAACAAGTAACGAGCAGCTTCCACTTGAGTCAGATATCGATGATTTTGGATTTGATATTGACCGGGATATGATTGGCACAATAACTGGAACTTCTGATGACGAGGAATTTGCAAAGGGCATCATTACTGGAAGCGATATACTGAGTTTATCAGCTGAAGCGAACATCTACAACATTCCTTCTTTTTTGAAAGCAGTTTTCGCCCAATATATGTCTTCGGCATACAAAGACAAATTTGCGTGGATAGATCATATACGTCCTGTGAAGAATAAGAGGACTATTGAAGAACTCGACAACGCTGTAATCTATGAAATAAACAACAAATCACCCAAGGTGTGGATGGCAGTGCCAGATGTAATTAACTGGGAGGACGTTGAGGGGTTTCGATATGCTGGCAGAGAAACATATCCAGACATTTATATTTCGGTAATTCGGAATAGTTTTCGAGAAGGCCTGTCTTCAGTGAAACAATTAAAAGACAAGCGAATTAGCGCTATTCGATCAGATAATGGTGAAGTAATGACAGCGTGGAGCGCATACAGGTGCATCTATGCGGAAGTGGAGCTTAGGGGCGTTCCGTACTGTATAAATAAAGGTAGATGGTATTCAGTTGATAGGGATTACGTAAAAACTGTTAATGCTGAATATGATGCCATTCCCGTATCAGACAGAGTTTTTTTGCCCTATCGACAAGAACATATAAGGGAGGCTATCTATTCAAAAGCTTTTGCCGCGTCAGATCCATCCAACCTCTTACTTATGGACGCAAAAACGATACAATATGGCGGAGGCCATAGCAAGATAGAGCTTTGTGATGTTCTTGCATCTGATAACACCTATATTCACATTAAACCATACTCCAGCTCAGCAACACTAAGCCATTTGTTTTCTCAAGCGGTTGTTTCAGCTGAACTTGTTATTAGCGATCCAAGTTTTCGTGCAAAAGCAAATAAAAAGATAAAAGAGCAGTCCAAGAAAAGGCAGTTTCAAATAAAAGACTCAGACACAAAAGATATTACAGTGATACTCGCAATCCTATCAGATTTTGAAGAAGATCATCCTCCGATCCCATTCTTTAGCAAGATTGCTATTCGATACGCGCAACGCAGATTACAAGCTTTCGGCTGCAAGGTCTTTATCAAAAATATTACCAGAGAAAAAGAATGATATTACCCTAGAATAAAGTTTAATGCCACCGAGAATCCCGTGCAGATGTTGGATGCGCTCAGTTAAGGAAAACACTACGATGCTCCGGTACAACCTCAAATAATATACAGATATTATTCCCTGGTCGAAAGGAGGTTTGGCATGAACGAACAAGAATTCACACGTTCTGTGATCTGCGGAGCGGATGCGCTGCTGGAAATGATGAATCAGCAGCCGACAGCGTATATGAAAACCGCTCGCGTGTCCAAGCCTCCGCTTCCTGTTTCCAACACGCCCGGCCTTTATCGGCTGCATTTGGACGACTATGTGCGCGATGGCGCGGAAGTGTATGACGGGGAGCAGCGCATCCCGGACGTCGAGATTCGGAAGCTCTGTATGAAGAAGACCGAAAAGTATGCGGACGTCTATGTCCCCGAAAAGGCAAGCACCGCTTTTGAATCCGCCAACTGGAAGCAGATGACGCTGAGGACGGATATGCGCTTTTTGATCGAACGAATGCGGGACTTCTATCACAAGCACAAGCTTCTGTTTTATCCGCCGCCTCCCGATTCGATGCCGGAGAACGGCGCGTTCTCATTGGAACACCCGCTTTCCGAACAACAGCAGCAGGCTGTCGACGCTGCGCTTTCCAATCCGGTTACCTATGTCTGGGGTGCGCCGGGTACCGGAAAAACGCAGGCTGTTCTGGCGACCTGCCTGATGCGTTATATTGCCGCAAAACGTCGGGTTCTTCTCCTTGCACCGACGAATAACGCGGTGGAACAGTCCCTTCTGGCCATCCTGCCGATTCTGGAGAAGAATGGGATTCCGCTGACAGATGTCTACCGCCTCGGAACCGCAAGCACGGAGTTTTCGACTCGATTCCCTGAGGTCGTCGGAGACCGATCCCTGGAACAGCGTTCTGAAGAATTGGCGGAGCAGACAGCAAAACTGATCGCAGAGCTGGAGCATGCACGCACCCATGAAGCAGACATCGCGGCAGCGACAAAGCGGGTTGTCGCGTTGGTGCCGGCACGGGCTTTTTTGGATGCGCAGCTGCCACTGCTGACTGACGCGATTTCTGCTGTTTCTGGACTGCAGCGGGACCTGGACGCGGCAAATGGGCGGTTGGCACAGTGCAAGGCCGGATTTGAACGCGCAAACGAGGCGTTGTCTCAGCAGGAAGCGTTGATTCACCAATATCGCAATTCTATCTCGGAGAATCAAAAACGGTGCGGTAAAATCCGGCTGCTTCCATGGAAGCGATCAGAATATGAGCACCTGCAGCAGCAAAACAAGCAGCTTGAAGAACAGGTGCAGACGATTATGCCTACGCTCAGTCCGCTTGTCGAAGCGCGTGACAATGCTAAGGATGAGCTTGCGCTCGCGCAGAAAGCAGAACAGGCTGCCCAGTCGGAGTTGGAGAAAAAACGAAAAGAGGAGGCGATGATCCGAAGCGGGATCTCGAGCCGCTGCAAGCAGATCGGAATGCGATGTCCGGAAGACGCCTCGCCAGAAGAGATTCTTTCAGCGTTTACGGAGTATCGCAGTCAAATGAAGCAATCCTGCGAAACGCTTATCCAGGAGAAGATCCGCGACCCGGCGGAGATCGAACGGGAGCTTTCTGAAATCCGCTCAGAGCGGAAAACCCTTGGTTCCACTTCAAAGCTGGAGCAGCTTCAGAACGCCCTTGTAGTGGCTGCAACCTTCGATACGGCAATCGGCCACCTTCCCCAAATGGAAAACGCAGAACCTTATTCTCATGTGTTTATCGACGAAGCTGGCTACGCCTCCCTCGCCCGGGGAATGACGGCTTTTGCCTGCGGCTGCCCGGTCTCTTTCTTTGGAGACCATTTCCAGCTTCCGCCAATCTGTGAAATGGATTCCCGTCAGATCAAAGCGGAGCATCCGGAAGTTTCTCTTTGGGCCGTTCCGGTTGTGGCGTATTCGGATTTGACTAAGAATCGCTTGCCGGAGCTGGTTTTCTTGCTGGATCGGCAGAACTACGCATTTGACCGGCTCAATTATGTTCGCCTGATGAAAACGTACCGGTTTGGAACCAAACTGGCACGGATCTTGGACACCTATGTTTATCACACCTCCGGCCGATTTGAAGGCGCAGGACAGACGCCCTTTGAAATACAAGTGCTGCATGGGAACAAGCGGCCAACGGACCGCAAACGCGAATCTGCGGAAGAAGCCGCCGCAATTCGCGATTACTTACAAAAGACTCAGCCGGATGAGGGTTCTTATGTGATCCTTGCGCCCTATAAGTTGCAAATCGAACGGTTGAAAAAACTCATGCCGGGTGAACGGGGCAACATCCTGACCGTTCATCGTGCGCAGGGAATGGAATGGGATACCGTGATCCTCAGCGTGTGCGATACAAAGGACGCATATTTTGTGAATTCCGGCGTGACGGTCGGAAGGAGTGTGCTGAATACCGCGGTCAGCCGGGCGAAGAAGCGCCTCGTCATCGTCTGCGACACGGATTTCTGGCAATCCGAACGCAAGCAGCTGATCAGCAAATTGATTGCCCAGAGTAGTGGTCAGCCTGAAGAAACAACTTGAAGATCCATTATGATGAGAAAGGCTGATTATACAATCAACCCTCATAGCGACGTGGGTAGAATAACCGTGAAAGCTTTCTGTTATCTTTCTTATCATTTCGAGAATGGGAGGATCGTTGTCCCCAATAATATACATTATTAGGGACAATCAATGATGGTTTTTCCTGATTAGCGCAACAAGATGTTAAGGCCGCCCGTGATGATGAAGGGAACGATTCCGGGATAGGCGTGTTTCCTGTTCTTTCAAGAAGCCCTTGCGGCAATCTTTTTCTCGTTATCGGCAAAATAACTGCGGGAAAATGCGTAATTTTTTCGATATAATTTGCTGATAGCGCTGCGGTGCTTCAGAAGCGAGGCAAAAAAACTCCGTACCGGTCAGTTGATCGGTGCGGAGTTTTTTGTGTTGGGGGCAGAACATCAAGTGGGGTTCCTGTTTTATGCGCAGATCGGTGCGTAACGTTCGCTGTTCAGCACCGAGAGCATGAAGGCGTAGGGATCGAGTACTCCCTCCATGGCCATGGAGAAGATCCGCGGCGAGCAGCCGGAAACCAGGGCCACGCCACGATCGTTCATGGTGACGGGCTGCTGGCGGTTCCTAGACTGAACATTCCAGAAGACCAGCTGCGGCAGCTCGTAGCCATGCTCCGCGTAGCGCTTTCGGGCGTTCTCAAAGACCGTCGCAGACGCGTTGTGCACGCAGGCATCGAACTCCATGTCGGAGATGATGTAGAGCTTCTGCGGCAGATCCTCCTGGGACACATTGTTTTTCACGGCCGCGGAGAGGATCAGCTCGAAAACTGCCTCCAGATTCGTGTTGGCAACCTCGTTGAAGGAAGAGATGTAGCGCAGCTTCTCCACAAAGGTCTCGCCCTTGAGCTCAATCAGCTCCGGGTGCGCGGAGAACTCGATGAAGTGGTTGCGATAGGGACCCTTCGCACGCTCGGCGAAGTAGAGGCCCAGGGACAGGGCCACGGATGCGGGCTTCGGGCTG
>JAEEYY010000163.1 GCA_016288355.1 Synergistes sp. | reverse complement strand
TTCATATCATTCTCCGTTATTTATTTTAGTTATATATTCCGCGCTCTCACGGATGGCTCCACGCCCTCCCGGAGCTTTTGTTACAAAGTCCGCCGCCGCAGCTGCCAGAGGGTGAGCGTCGGAAACCGCTATCCCGAGCCCTGCCCATTCAATGCATTCTATATCAGGCGTATCATCGCCGGCGAAAGCGACCTCTGACTGAGCTATCTGCCATTCCCCGCAAAGCCTGCGAAGCTCCTTCAGCTTGTCGGCGGTACCGTTTATGCAGCAGGATATATGTAAATTGTCCGCCCTCTGCTGCGTGGGTTCGGAATAACGCCCGCTTATGAATGCGACTTTGACGCCGCTCTTAAGCAGGTTTGCTATCCCCTGTCCGTCCTTTACGTCAAAACGTTTAAGCTCACGCGCTCCGTCCATATAGATGCCGCCGTCTGTAAGCGTGCCGTCGACATCCATGGCAAAGAGCCTAATCAACTTTTTCTTCGCTCCTGTGCGCCCAGTCCTGCGTCATGCGCGGAGTGAAACCGCGCTTGCTGAGCTCCGCAAAAGAAAGGATGCATCCGGCTTCGGCATCGTCCGGATAGAGCTCTTTTACTCTGGCAAGACCGTCCCTGACCGTGAGCCCGGAATTATATATTATCCTGTACATCTCGCGGATCTTTGAACGTGTTTTCGTGTCAAAGCTGCGGCGTTTAAGTCCGACCCTGTTAATATCATACACCCTGAGCGGGATGCCTGCAGCAAGGGTATAGGGAGGCACATCCTGCGTGACGCGCGACATTCCTCCGACCATGCAGTACGAGCCTATACGCGTAAACTGATGAAATCCGCTCATGCCGCCTATCACGACAAAGTCCCCCACCCACACATGGCCGGAAAGCCCTGTCTTGTTTGCTATCGTACATTCCCGCCCTACGGTCACGTTATGCGCAAGATGCACTCCTTCCATGATAAAGCAGCCGTCGCCGACAGTCGTGACTCCGCCTTCGCCTACAGCGCGGTTGACAGTCACGAACTCGCGGCATACCACGCGGTCACCTATTTTGACCTCGGTCTTCTCCCCGCGGTAGCTGAGATCCTGAGGCTTGCCGCCTATCACCGCATGTTCATATATCGTACACTCTCTGCCGAGCTCGGCATACTCACATACGCATGAAAAAGGGCGCAGCACGGTGCCGTCGCCGATTCTTGTATTTGCTTCAACTACACAGTACGCGCCTACAGTTACGTTTTCTCCGAGTTCGGCGCCCTCATTCACTACCGCAGTAGGGTGTATCTGAACGCTCATTGTATCACTTCGCCTTTAAAGTAAGTTCTGAGGCTATCATGAAACCCATCTCAGCCTCTGCTACAATTTCTCCGTCAACTTCGGCAACGAATTCAAACTTGCCCATATTCCCCCGCCGTCTTTTAAGTCTGGCCGTCGTCCGCAGACAATCCCCCGGCTTTACAGGTCTGCGGAATTTAGCGTGATCGACGGAAGTCAGATAAACGATCTTTCTTTCCTTACCGGAAAACTCCGGCTGTACTTTTAGGAGAACAGCGCCTACCTGACCCATCGCTTCCAGTATCAGGACCCCCGGCATGATCGGCTCGTCGGGAAAGTGCCCCTGGAAAAAAGGCTCGTTGTAGGTAACGTTCTTGTATCCTGTAACTTCCTTGACATCATCTGTATCCACTACTTTTTCAATTCTGTCAACAAGCAGAAAAGGATAGCGGTGCGGCAGGAATTCCAGAATCTGGCTGATATCTATTCTCATTGATCTTCCTCCTCGCTGTGCTGCCTTCAGTTATTCTTGTATCCGTACTGCGCTTTAAGACGCCTGACAAGTTTCCCGTGCGTGCTGTGTCCTGCGGCCACCGCGATATAATGTCCGACCGGGACAGAACCTGCAAGGGTCAGGTCGCCAAGCAGATCTATCACCTTGTGCGTAACGCATTCCAGCGGGAAACGCAGCTTTTGTCCGCCTACAGGCCCTCTGTCGTCAAAAATCAGCGCATTTTCGAGACTTCCGCCCTTTGCAAGACCGTTTTCCTTTAAAAAACCAAGCTCATAGGTCAGCCCGAACGTACGTGCTTTAGAAATTATATTATAAAATACGTCCGGTGTGATATCGTATTTAACCGACTGCGTACCGATAGGTGTGCCGGGATAATCAATAACATATGTGACGGAAAGATTTTCCGCAGGCAGGGCGACTGCCAGCCGTTCCCCGTTCTTCTCGCTGACAGCGATCGGGCAGGAAACGGCAGTGCGCACAGCATCTCCCGCTGTTTCTTCAAAGCCGCATTCCTTTATCGCTTCCGCAAAACAGTACGCGCTCCCGTCCATGATAGGGACCTCGGGACCATCCAGTTCTATCTCGACGGCTTCCAGTCCCATCCCCGCCACCGCTGCAAGAAGATGCTCGCCCGTCCGGACCGTTACCCCGTTGGGAAGAGAAAAGCCCGTGAGCCGGCTGTCTTCATCCACCACCGCATCGGCTGCAGGCGAAAGGCCGTTCTTTCCGCGGAAGTATATCCCGGCCCTGCCGCAGGGGCGCAGATAAAGCACAGACCGCTCCCCCGAGTGGAGGCCTGTCCCCGACATCCTGATCTCGTTCCTAAGCGTCAGCATCGCAGGCTTTCTCTATCCTTTCTATCTTTTTTTCAAGCTCATGCAGCTGGCGCATCATCTCGGGCACACGGCGCAGCGCAGCCTGCTGACGC
Organism: Synergistes sp.; assembly: GCA_016288355.1. Lineage (GTDB taxonomy): Bacteria > Synergistota > Synergistia > Synergistales > Synergistaceae > Synergistes. The sequence continues at coordinate 6,848 of JAEEYY010000163.1, read as the reverse complement.
AGCTCGACCTTGTGGTTCTGTGCCGGAAAACCGGACACGGTCGACCCCGGCGGTATGTCGCACATTACCCCGGCGCGCCCGCCAACCGTGCAGCCGTCGCCTATCGTGCAGTGGTTGGCCGCCCCGGACTGAGCCGCCATTATCACGCCTCTGCCTATCTTAGTGCTGCCGGCTATGCCGGACTGGGCCACAATTATCGTATATGCGCCTACCTCGCAGTTATGCCCTATCTTGACATGGCTGTCTATCTTGGTCATCGGGCCAATATAGGTCTCACCGAACGTGGCCCTGTCAACGGAGCTGCACGCCCCTATCTCGACGCCGTCGTCAAGCCTGGCTATTCCTATCTGCGGTATTTTTATCATGCCCGCTTTGGGATCCGGAACAAAGCCGAAGCCCTCGCAGCCTATAACACAGTTCGAGTGAAGAACGCAGCCCCTGCCTATCTTTGAGCGCCTGTATACCACGACGCCGGGTTCTATCAGGCAGTCAGATCCTATCTCTGCCTCTTCGCATATCACCGCGCTTTCCATTATGACCGTATTTTCGCCGATAACGGCCCCGGCCTTTATCACGGCGCCCGCAGCGACAGATACGTTATTTCCGATGACCGCATCGGGAGATACGTGCGCATCGGCGGAGATGCCGGGCTGCGGCGCCGGTTCGTCGCTCAGGAAAGCAAGGAGCGCAATAAGCGCAACACGCGGGTCATCGGTTTCGATACCGCTTTCTCCTTCGCCTATCCAGCCATGTTTAGTAAGCAGGACGGTCCCCTTGCGGACCGAAGGGATAAATTTTTTCTCCCAAAGCGGCGAGATGCTGCCGTCCTTTGCTTTTTCCGGCGGGAGCACTTCGCTGATAATTATCTCAGGATCGCCCTTGACAGTGCCTTTTACTATCTGCGCTGCCTGGGCCAGCGATATTTTCTTTGCGGTCATACTATCCATTCCTTTTCAGATCTACAGGTTGCCGAGCATCTTTAAGCTCCAGCGGTCTTCGTCTCTTGCGTCGTATTCAACTTCGAATGAGATGTTCTCAGTAGCGCGCCAGCCGACCGCGCCGTTAAAATCTCCCTCTTCGCTGACTCTCACCCAGAAATAGGGCTTGTGCAGCTGCGGATCCATAGTGAGCCTTGCCCACCACATGTCGCCGTCGGTGTCCCACTCTCCGCCAAGCCAGAAATCACGCAGCGCACGGAAGCGCAGGCCGAATCTGCAGGAAAGCTCCCAGTCCTGAAGGCCGAGCCTTGCTTCGGCGTAGGCCTCCATCGGGACGTCGGAAAGCAGTTCGACCTTACGTCCGAGGTGCAGTCCGAGTTCGGCTGAATGATCCGAAGTCCCGGCATAGATAGCGGCCCATGCGCCTATCGTGTATATGCGGCTCTCCACGCGCACATTGAGCTGCGATATCTGAGAGGGAGAGAATGAAACGTCAGCGTTTGCGGCTGAACGTTTCGTAATGCGCTGTTCGTTTACGTAATCCTCCGCCCACAGGTTTATATCCTCGGAATGCTTTGCCGTCCACGCGACCGGAAGCCCTATAAACGCTGATGATTCGCCCATCAGTTTATTCCTGAGCTCGCCGTGAAAGACCATAGGCAGCGAGTTTGAGACCGGCGCCGGATTGACGGCAAGAATCATCGGCATCTTAGGCGCAAATGATACGGATATCTCACAAACTTCTTCCTTCGCTGTCATCAGAAGCGAAAGTTCCCAGCCCGGCAGCATATCGCCGGCAAGCGTGTTTATCTGATCCTGCAGCGCCTTGTCGGACCAGGCTATGGATTCGAGCGGCACCCCGTCGAGCATTGCTTCTATCCCCGGCTTAAGAGACTTCACATCTTCCGCGAACCACTCAAGCGCAGGGGACTGCAGCTGCGGGATCTTAACATCCACCGTCCACGGCTTTTTATGCGGTGCGGAAAAATCCACACGGATCACGCCGCCTTTCAGCGCAGCCGTTTCCACATCGTAGCCGGCGAATATGCGGGACGCCACGGTCTTCATTATCTCTGCCTGAAAGGAGGCGGGCTGTTCATGAGGCATCCCTTCATAGACAGCTTCCAGACTCTGTTTTGCCAGAGCGGCCTGCCACTGCGGCAGACCGCTTATCTCGACAGATGCCCACGCATCAAAACAGAATAATACAACAAACGTTGCGGCAGTCAGGACTGCCGCAACGATCTTCACGTATTTCTGTTCATTTCTTTTAGAAGAGTTCTCCAAATCCAAAGTGGAACCTGCTTTCGTCTCCGTGTGCATAGTCAAGACGCAGATTTCCTATTGGAGTGTTGAGCCGTACGCCTATGCCGGGAGCCGAACCCCAGTCGCTGTCGCCGTAAACGACCTCCTCGCCTTTGCGCCACTTGCCGGAATCCCATGCGCGTCCCACGTCGTAGAAGAGCACCAGCGAGAACATCTTCTGCATCGGGATGCGGAGCTCGAAGTTGCCCAGCACCATCTTGCGGCCGCGGTAATAGTCATCGTCATAGCCGCGCAGCGTGTTGTCGCCTCCGAGGGTATACATTTCATCGTAGGGGACGTCCCCTGTAGACGCGCCGGCCACCAGGCGCGTTGCGAAGATAACCGGTTTATCGCCGTAGCCGTCCAGCAGATTGGTCTCAAAGAAGCCCTTGAGGAAGTTTCCGACCGGGAAATAGAGTTTTGCTTCAAGCCAGTATTTCATGTAGCTGTAATCGACATCGTTGACATTCGCTTTGCCGAACTGGAAATTCAGGCTTTCTATATCCCCGTGGGTATAAGCTGCGTATTCGTCGATATTGAAACGCCTGAAAGAAAGCGTGGCCGAATAGTAGTTACCTTCAGCAAGTTCCTCTTCGCGTATCCTGAGCAGCTCTTCCGCACGATCGACAGGCTTCGGGAAATCTTCTATGAAACCGTCCCTTTCTCTGATGTTGTCGTTCTTTGTCTTATGCCAGTCTAACAGCAGATACCAGTTGTATTTTGATTCATCCCTGAATTTTTTACCGAAGCCCAGGAATGCTCCGTATTTATCGCGGTCATATTCCAGATACTGCTTGTCGTTCTGATAGTAATAAACGTCGTCCCATGCGCGCCTGTAGGCGCCCACCCTCCAGGACATGACCTTTCCGCTCATGTAGGGCTGTTCCAGCGTGAGCCAGTACTCTTCGCGGTCTCCGAGTTCGAAGCCGACGCTGAGCTTGAGCCCCCGTCCGGATATGTTGTAGTTTTCATAGCTCATACCGCCGCCGAAACCGCTTTCGGTACCGTATGAAACGTTGAAGCCCAGCTTTCCGGTGCGGCCTTCTTCGACAGTCAGGATGACTATGACCTCGTCCTGATTCTCGCCGGGCTCAAAGTTGACGTTCACGTCGCTGAAATAACCGAGCCCCTGCAGACGATTCAGAGTAAGGCGCAGTTTATTTGCGTTAAAGAGCTCTCCTGACTTGATCTTGAGATAACGCTCGATTATATGTTTCTTGGTTATCCTGTTTCCCTGGATTATTATGTCGGATATCTTCGGCTCGATTATCTCGACCGTTATCACATCGCCGTTTATCCTTACGTCCTTGACATTTGCCATTACATAGCCGTCGGACTGATATTTTTCCTTTATTCTCTGAAGGTCGTTGCGGAAGAAGGTCCTGTTGAATATCATTCCGGGCTGTGTAAAGACGACCTCCATCAGCTTTTCATCGGAATAGACGGTATTGCCGACAAATTTTATCTCCCCGACCTTCGGGTTTTCCACGACTACAAAAGTGACCTTGACGCCGTCGCCTTCATCAGTGACTTTGTAATCCGCAGAATTAAAGAAGCCGAGCTCAAATATGGCGTCCGCGTCCTTGCGCAGCTTCTCTTCGTCGACGTGTTCGCCGACTTTGGAAGTAACGATGCTCAGTATATGATCGCCTGCGATCTCTTCGTTGCCTTTGACCTCTATGCTCTCTATGACAGGGCCGGCAAGCTTTTCCATATCTTTGGGATCAGGAGCCGGGGCTGCGCTGTGCGGAGCGTTATCCTCCGATACGGGGGCTGCGGCCTCGTCCGCTGCGGCTGCGCATGACAGCGAGCAGATAAGCGCCGCTGATATAAGGGCAAGGATCGTTAATTTTTTATGCACAAAGACCACTCCTCAGACAAAAAGGGGTTAAATCAGTTGATTATCCGGATCGCCGGCTCTCCCCCGCGCAGACTCTTCTCGCCTATCTGTATAAGGGTCAGCAGCTCTTCGGTTTTTATCGTATTTTCCTGTTTCTGCGGTTTTACCGGTTTCTGCGCCTGCATGACGGGAGCAGCGGCAGGCACTTCACGTACGGCAGCCTTAACTGCGGTAACAGCAGCTTTTTTCGGCGTATGGGGCCTGACTTCTGCTGCGCGCACAGCAATATTGCTGTCGTTGAGGCTTTTGCGAAGCATCGTTATAAGTTCTTTTTCCTCTGTGGTCACTATCGCAAACTCACCGCCGCGCCCTGCCGGCACCGAAGAAAAAGCCCGCTGCGCTGACGGGGATGGTTTACCGCTTTCAACTGCAATTGGAATCGTAGTAAGGCAGATTATAAGAAGCGCTATGGCAACAGACCTGGCACCGCAGAAAACGGCTCCTCCGGCCCTCACTGAAAACGGGGTCCTGACGGTCTCTTTCTCCGCCTCTTTCCAGAGTTCTTCCCTGACCTGTTTAAGCTCCGCTGAAAGGCAGTCGGCCTCAGCGACAGCCGAACCCCACCTGCGGCTGTCGCAGGCGGCTGTCAGTCTGTCGAGCCATCTCTGAAGTCTTTTGGTTTTCTGTGTCATGCTGTCAACCCACTCCACGGACAAAGATAAAACATTATCCCTGTTTAAGCCTCGTCTGTGGCGCCCTCCGGCTGTATTCCGAGCCATGATTTCAGCTTTGCGAGAGCTTTTCTTCTTATCCTGTAGACATGGCTCACGTCGATGTTCTTCTCATCGGCCACTTCACGTGCGATACGGCCTTCCATTATCAGCGCGCTTATTATCTCTGTCTCGCGCTCCGAAAGCTGCGAGAGCGCATTCTCAAGGTCTATCGACCATTCGCTGCGGTCAGCTTCGCTGAATGCAAGCTGTGTATCATAGCTGCCTGAAAGCTCGGTTTCGTCCACGGGTGCGGGAGCCTTCGCTTCGACACGCTGCAGGAAATTGATCATGCGCCCGCGAATCCTGTAATACGCAAACGTAGAGAAGCGCACGCCGCGCTCCGGATCGAAAGAATCCACGGCGCCTATAAGCGCGAGCATACCTTCCTGAATCAGATCCTGATAAGTATCGTAGGGAACTTTTAATTTCTTTGCCAGCCAGTAGACCATGGGACGGTTTGCAAGAATGAGCTTTTCCCTTGCCTCTGCGCTGCCGGCGGAACAATCTTTCCACATCTGGGGTTCATCGTCAATTACGCTGAATTTTTCGGTTTCGCCGCGCATCAGAATCACATCCTGTCTCAAGGCAAATTCAATATCTGTTTAATTTTACCACATATTTAAGAAATTATATGCTATAAAATCGGCAGATAAGCTATTTTATCCTCGGTGATCTTAAGGTGCAGGGTGTCGTTCTGATAAATAAGCGCAAATCTGCCGGCGTCCGCGCTGAACGCAGTTATCGAGCAGTTGTCCAGCCGGGTCTTCCAGAAATAGCTTACGCGCGGAAGCTGAAGCAGGCGCGGGAAAAGCGCACGCAGCATAGCTCCGTGCCCGACCACCACTATGCTGCGCTCAGGCCTTGCAAGCAGCTGTTCGGCAAAAAGCCCGCACCTTTCGTAAAGGGAGTCCATGCTCTCCCCTCCGGGAGCGTCAACGTTCAGCGGGTCGTTCCTCCATTTTGCGAAAACATCAGCGTACCCGGCTTTTATCTCAGGGACCGTACGTCCCTCCCATTTGCCGAAATCGACCTCCGTAAGCAGCGGCGTGCTCTCGACCTTCAGCCCCTTATGAAACGAAGCGATGCGCTCCGCGGTCTCCATGGCTCTGGAGAGCGGGCTTGATATGACCGCGTCTATATCCGCTGATGAAAAGCGGAGCGCCGCTTTATGCGCCTGCATCCGCCCGTCTTCATTGAGCGGGATATCCACGGCGCCCTGATAACGGAGCTGGTTGTTCCATTCAGTCCTTCCGTGGCGCAGGAAATAGATCATCCTGCCGCCGGCTGAAGCGGAAAGACCGGGAGCTGCATTGCTGTTTTCCGTTGTGTTTGAGGCCATAAGCGATCCCCCTTCGCATCAGGACAGGATATCGGTCGTACAAAAAAGGGAGAACGCGCATAACGCCTTCTCCCCGATAAAACTTCCGCGTCTCTCAGGCACGCGGCGTATATATTGGCAGTCCCTAGGAGATTCGAACTCCTGTTAACGGGCTGAGAACCCGCCGTCCTGGGCCCCTAGACGAAGGGACCATACCTCTGTATGGCTGGGGTACAAGGATTTGAACCTCGATTACCTGATCCAGAGTCAGGCGTGCTGCCGTTGCACCATACCCCAATGAAACAAACATGGCTATTATATAGAATTCTGGAATATTGTCAACTGCCGGTGCAGACGCAGTTCACGGAAAAATGTGCGTATAAAAATGGTCGGGATGGTCGGATTCGAACCGACGACCCCCTGCTCCCAAAGCAGGTGCGCTAACCAGACTGCGCTACATCCCGAACAACGGGATTATATCATTAAACCCCCTTTTTTCAAACATTCACGGCCCCCGCAAGCGCCGGAATGCTGTTATACCGGGGTTGAAAGACGCACTATTTTGGGAGGGGTGCAAGGTCCTTCGGACATGCTTACGTTCTGCGCCGCACGAATTGATACGGCAGCATTTTTATTTTTGGAGGGGTCATAAAGAAATGGCGGAGGCGTGTGTG
>JAEEYY010000162.1 GCA_016288355.1 Synergistes sp. | reverse complement strand
TTATCTTCCTTTGGCGTTTCTTCGGGAAGCTCCGGCACATCAAAGCCGGGCAGAGCATTGTTCCATTCCATCGATCTGGACATTTCCTCCGCAGGCGTGACCAGCCCCAGATTATTGTCGGCAAATGACCAGCCGTAGCCTATCGCCCCGATCAGTTTGCCGTCCACATATACCGGAGAGCCGCTCATGCCGGCGGCTATGCCGCCGTTTTCACGGACATTCTTATCAAGCACTTCTATCAGTATCAGATTCCTCGGGCTCGTCTTGCTGGGGACTGTCCCGAGTACCCTGACCTCAAACGGAACTATCTCCGTACCGCGAAAGACAGTTTTCGCATATCCGGTCATCCCGGCGCGGATCTGCGAAAGCGGCATCACAGGGTCTTTCGGCACAAATACATCTGCAGCATGAGCAGACGCGGCAAAGAGCGCGGCCGCAGCAAAAACGGAAAGCATCGTTATTATCTTTTTCATTCTGTACTATTCCCCGCCCTTTTGTCTGCCGTTTCTCGACGTCCTCAGGTACGCCATTATCAGCTCATCGATATCTCCGTCCAGCACTGCCTGCACGTTGCCTATCTCACATCCCGAGCGGTGGTCCTTGACAAGCTGGAAGGGCTGCAGCGTATATGAGCGTATCTGACTGCCCCACGCTATAGCGCGCTTCTCCCCCTGGATGCTCTCAAGCTGCTCATGCCGTTCGCGCTGCGAACGCTCAAAGAGCTTCGAGCGCAGCACCTGCATCGCCGTGGCACGGTTCATGTGCTGTGAGCGTTCCGTCTGGCAGCTCACGACTATGCCCGACGGTATATGGGTGATGCGCACCGCGCTGTCCGTCATGTTGACATACTGCCCGCCGGCGCCGCTCGATCTGAAGGTATCCATCTTAAGATCCTCAGGCCGGATCTCTATCTCTACGCTGTCCGGCAGCACCGGCATTACTTCAACAGAGGAAAAGCTCGTATGGCGGCGTTTTGCGGAATCAAAAGGCGAAATGCGCACAAGGCGGTGGACGCCCTGTTCGCCTTTAAGATAGCCGTAAGCATAGCTGCCGCTTACGGAGACGGTAACGCTTTTAAGCCCGCCCTCCTGGTCCGGCAGCTCGTCTATAAGCTTGACGTCATAGCCGTGGTTTTCAGCCCACCTCATATACATACGGTAAAGCATCTGGGCCCAGTTCTGAGAGTCAAGCCCTCCGGCTCCCGCATGTACGGTAAGTATCGCGTTTCCGGCATCATATTCGCCGTCAAGAAGTATTACTATCTGGTATTCTTCGATCGTTTTTGCCAGTTTATCCGCTCTGGAATAAAACTCCGTTTCGAGTTCGTCGTCGCTGCCGTCCGCAAGCATATCCGCGATGGCTTCTATCTCTTCGAACTCGTTTTTTATCTCGTTCGCCTTGTCAAGGCGCGACTGCACATATGATATTTCCCTGGTAACCGCCTGAGCCTCCTGAGAGCCCCAGAAGCCTTCCTTTTCAGTGGACTTGTTCAGTTCCGCTAATCTCTTCTCAGCTCCGGGCAGGTCAAAGACTCTCACGCAGCTCATCATACGATGAACGCAGGTTCGTCATGACGGTCGATATCGGCAGCACGTCCATTGATTACCCCTCCTAATAATTCGCTTACTGTTTATTATAGCCGCAAATAAACAAATCAGTATATAATGAATACCTAAGCGCACAGGGGGCAGCTCATGATCAAAAAGACAGATGAAGCAAACAGCCGCGCAATCATATTCGAAGCACTGATGGCAAATCAGGGCGGAATCGTCTCCGGCACGGCGCTTGCAGAGAAACTTTCGATAACAAGACAGGCTCTTTCCAAAAATATAGCGGCACTCAAAGCCGAAGGCCTCCCTGTGGCGTCAGTCTCCCAAAAGGGCTATATGATGCAGGATATCAAAGATACCGACGTGCTCAGCTCAACTCTGATCACATACATCCTGCGCGATAATCCGCTGTTTAACAGATGCATCTGCCTGAAAGAAACAGACTCCACACAAAGTGTTATAAAAAAAATGGCCCGCGACGGAGAAGAGGCCGGAGTTATAGCTACTGCCGAGGTGCAGAAGATGGGGCGCGGCCGCCGCGGCAGAAACTGGCAGAGCGTCAGCGGCAAAAACCTGATGTTTTCGATGCTGCTGCGTCCTCCCCTTCTTCCGGGCGAAGTGCAGCTTCTTAATCTCGCAGCCGGCCTTTCGCTAAAAAAGACCCTGCGCACGCTCTGCGCTCTGCCGGCTGAGCTTAAATGGCCTAACGACATCCTCTGCAGCGGCAGAAAGCTGTGCGGCATCCTGAGCGAATCGGCAGGCGAAGCGGAGAGGATCTATTACGCGGTCACCGGCATCGGCGTCAACATCAATATGGCTGCCGAAGAGATTCCGGACGAGCTGCGCGGGATAGCCACTTCGGTGCTCATTGAAAGCGGAAAAGCATGGCCCCGCTGGAAGATACTTGTGGATTTCCTCGGACGATTTGCTTCCGCGGCAGCGCTCCTTTGCTCCGGGGGAGGTCCTGAGGCTCTGCTTGAACTTTACAGAAAAGAGTGCGACACGATAGGCAAAAAGATAAATGTGATCTGCGATAACGAGTCCTTCTCCGGCACTGCTTCCGGCATAACCGGACAGGGCGCGCTCGTTGTAAAGACCAATGACGGTGAAAAGATATTCGCAGCCGCGGATGTCGTTCACCTGCGTTAACGGAAGGGGTGAGCTCCATGAGGCTTACGGAACGTGCCAGAACAAGCGGCTGAGCGGCCAAGATAGCTCCGGCGGAGCTTGACAGGATATTAAAGGGACTTCCCGTCTTTCAGTCTGAAGAGCTGATAGCTTCATGGCATCATGGCGAGGATGCCGCTCTGTGGAATATAACGGAAAGCCGCATAGGAATACTGACCACCGATTTCATAACACCGGTGACCGACGATCCATTCAGATACGGAGAGATCGCGGCGGCAAATTCGCTTTCAGACGTTTACGCGATGGGCGGTCGTCCCATTATCGCTCTGAACATAGTATGCTTCCCGACGTCATGCGAGCCTGTGTCGGTGCTTCAGCAGATTCTTGAAGGCGGGGCCGGTAAAGTGGCGGAAGCGCGCGCAATGCTTGCCGGCGGGCACAGCGTCCAGGACGAAGAGCCGAAATACGGGCTGGTCGTTTTCGGCGAAGTCGAAAAGAGCGAAATGTGGACGGTAGGCACAGCGCGTCCGGGGGATCTCTTGCTGCTGACAAAACCTGTAGGCACGGGAATTGCCGTTACCGCGATAAAAGCCGGTCTCTTTGCGGCAGAGCATGCCATGGCGGCGGAGCTTTCGATGGCAAAGCTGAACGCTGTCCCGTCTCTTCTGAGCACGGAGCTCAGGCGCGCCGTGACGTCAGCGACCGATCTCACCGGTTTCGGTCTTGCGTCACATTCGCTGGATCTGGCGTCGGAAGGAACGGCTCTTGAGATCGACTGCTCAAAGATACCGCTTCTTCCCGGTATAGCCGAGATGGCTGATATGGGATTTATTCCGGCAGGTTCATACGAGAACAAAAAATATATCGGCGAAAAAGTGATAAACTGCTCTCCGATGGGCAGATTTGCCGAGGATATAGTTTTTGACCCGCAGACGTCCGGAGGCATGCTGATAGCGGCGCCGCCCGAAACCGTGGAAAAGATCGCGGCGGTAATAAAAACAGGCTTCCCGGATACCGCCGTTATAGGCAGGTTCACCGAAGGAAAAGGCGAACTGACGCTGATTTAAAACAACAGACGAAAAATGCGGGCTCTTCCGTGAGAGAAGAGCCCGCGTCATTATTCTTATACAGGGAGCAGCCTCCGGACAGCGCTTAGCCCAGCCTGTTTGCCCTTGCGCATAAAAGCAGCGAGATCACAAGGAATACGAAATTGGCTATCCACGCGGCAGGCAGCGGAGGAAGCGAACCGCTCTCACCGAGCGCCTTGCTGAAGGACATGATAACGTAATAGACGAAGATAATGATCACGCTGAAGCCGAAGCCTACCCCGGAGCTTGAACGCTGAGGACGGCTTCCGAGCGCGGCGCCGAGTATCGCGAATATCAGGCACGCCCAGGGGACCGCTATGCGCAGGTGAAAGGCCATCCACAGATCGCCGGGATTTTCTCCGAGCTTTTCTTTCAGTCTGATAAGCCCCAAAAGTTCCTTTATGCCCATCTCGTCAGGCTTTCTGTTTACGCTTTCTATATCTTCCGACCGCAGATTGAGGCGAAGCGCCTGCCGGTCGAATTTAAAAAGAAGGGCTACTTCTTTCGTTTTCTGGCTTATATCGTATACGGCCCCGTTTATCAGCCACCAGCTGTTCTCCTCCCATTTGCCGTTTTTGGAGGTTATTATCCTTGCAAGACGCCCCTGTTCAAACTCCTCGACCGTGACGTCTTTCATGAGGTTGGTGGAGCTGTCCATCTTATCTATGTAGATAACGCGCTTTACGACGCCGCCGTCCTCTTCCTTGATAAATACCTTCTGCGTGAAAAGAGGCGCCGCCTGTTTGAGCACCTCGTATCTCATTACGTTCGCAGCGGCTTTTTCGCTCACAGGGACTACGCTTTCGTTGATGATAAACGCGATTATCGATATGAAGAAAGCGGCTACCGTTACCGGCCGGACTATGCGCTGGAACGACAGCCCCGTCGATTTGAGCGCGACTATCTCTGAATTGGACGAAAGCTTGCCGAAGCCGAGCAGAGACGCCAGAAGGCAGCTCATCGGTATCGTAAATACCACAAGGCGGGGCATATAGTAGAGGAAGAGCCTTATGACAGTTCCGACAGATACGCCCTTTTCGATGATGAGCTCAGCCATCTGAAAGAGAAGTCCGCCCGCTACCAGTATCGTGGTAAAGGCGACAAGACCGAAGAAAAAGGGCGATCTCAGCTCACCAAGGATATAGCGGTCCAGCACTCTGAATTTGAATGGGAAAATGCTTCTGCCTTTCATATCATTCTCCGTTATTTATTTTAGTTATATATTCCGCGCTCTCACGGATGGCTCCATGCCCTCCCGGAGCTTTTGTTACAAAGTCCGCCGCCGCCGCTGCCAAAGGGTGAGCGTCGGAAACCGCTATCCCGAGCCCCGCCCATTTGATGCATTCTATATCAGGCGTATCATCGCCGGCAAAAGCGACCTCTGACTGAGCTATCTGCCAT
>JAEEYY010000014.1 GCA_016288355.1 Synergistes sp. | reverse complement strand
TAAGTCTCTCGTTCGTCCGGCGCGACGAACTCGACCGAATGAGCGGAGGCGCGGTCCATCAGGGTGTGGTTGCTCGCATGAAGCCGGTCCCGTCGGCGGATCTTAATGAGATCGCGGATTCGGTGCCGTCGGATGCACCCGCTCTGATCGTCCTGCTCGATCATTGCCAGGATCCTCATAATCTCGGCGCTGTCATCCGTACAGCCGAGATCGCAGGAGCCCTCTGTGTGGTCACGCAAAATGATCGCTCTGCAACCGTCAGCGGCACTGTCGTTAAAACCAGTGCAGGCGCTGCTTTTCGTCTTCCTGTCGCGCAGGTCGTCAATGTCAGCCGCGCGCTTGCCTCGCTGAAAGATAAGGGGTTCTGGGTCGTCGGTCTCGACCACAAGACAACAGAGACGATATGGAGCGCGCCTCTGCCGGAAAGGCTTGTCCTCGTCGTTGGTTCGGAGGGGGAGGGCATATCCGCACTTACAGCTAAAAACTGTGACAAACTTGTAAAGATCCCCATGGCCGGAAAAACGGGTAATCTCAACGCCAGCGTCGCTGCTGCCCTCGGCATGTTCGAGTGGGCGCGCATCAATGGCTGCGGTAAAGAAATGAGCAAATAATCTTTGAGGAGGTCTCTAAAATGGATGTTAAATCGCTTCGCCCCATTATCGTAGGCGGCGGCAACCTTGGCGGTTCTGTCGCGCGAGGACTGAAACGTGCCGGCGTTCGCCCAATCGTTGTGCAGATTCGAGAGCCGAATTTTGACAAGCTTGTTGCCGATGGAATCGAAACGTATGAGACGCTGGCAGAGGCGCTGCCGCTCGCAAGCGGACCGATCTTCATCGCGCTCAAGCCCTGGCTCATGCAGCCCTGGTGCTCTGAACACAGCGCAGCTCTTGCAGAACGCACGGTCGTTTCTTGTGCGGCGCTCGTCGAATTGGAATTGCTTAAAAAAGCGGCTCCTCTCGCTCATTGGGGGCGGATCATGACCAACATCGCCTCTGCCGTCGGAGCAGGATTTACCGGGGTTGCGCGCGGTGATCTTGATAATGACGAGACGGAAACTGTTGTGGGATTGTGCCGCACATTCGGCGACGCTATGCTCGTGAGCGAAAAAGATCTCGACGGCGTGATCTGTCTCTCCGGTTCTGCCATTGCTTATGTCTTTGAATTGCTTGAAGGCTTTATCCAAGGAGGGCTTGCAGTTGGCATGAAAGGCGATGTCTCGCTTCGCGCCGGGATCGCGACGCTTAAAGGCGCGGCTGAGCTGGCGGCTTTGCGGGGAGACCACCCTGCGGTGCTCAAAGATGCCGTCTGCACTCCTGGCGGGACGACGATCGCTGGGTGCAGAGAGTTGCAAAAGCTTGGTTTCAAGAGTGCTTTTATCGAAGCACTGATTGCCACGGCCGAAAAGACGAAAGCGGGAACTGAAGCATTTAACAAAGCTGCCGGCAAGGCGTAAGCACATTTAAAAACGAGTGGAATCGAATTTTAAGCCCTTTATTTGTTATGGCACTCCTTCGAGCCCTTCCGCTATTTGCTACTTGACAGGAAGCGAATGAAAAGGTAGAATTCCATTTGTTGCGGTCACGCGATGGGTGATTAGCTCAGAGGAAGAGCGCTTCCCTGACACGGAAGAGGTCACAAGTTCGATTCTTGTATCACCCACCATTTTCCACAATTCAATAAGGGTGATTAGCTCAGAGGAAGAGCGCTTCCCTGACACGGAAGAGGTCACAAGTTCGATTCTTGTATCACCCACCATGAATTATTTGAGCACTCGTTTTGAGTGCTCTTTTTTATTAGTTTGAAGAATCTATTGAATATCTTCTTTGATGATAATAAAATAAATCTAAATTATGAGGAATGGCAAAAAGCCGTTGTAATTTTTTGCAAAATGGGTTAGACTACGGACGGTGAGAAAAATGATAGCGGGAGTTGGGCTTGATCTCTGCAACGTCGAACGGATGAAACACGCTTGCGAATCTGAAGCGTTTTGTCGTAAAGTTTATACCGAACGCGAACTTGCCTACGCTGCTGAACGTGCGCGACGTGCGGAGACGCTCGCAGGAATGTTTGCAGCTAAAGAAGCTTTTGCAAAAGCAACGGGGCTGGGTATTTCACGCATTGGGTTAAAGAGTGTCGAAGTTGTTCATGGTCCTGAGGGCAAACCTACGTTGTTCATCGCGGAGGGCTGTCCGTTGCCCGATTATCTGCGAAAATCCCGCCTTTTTCTTTCGATTTCTCACGATGCCGGCATCGCTGCAGCTGTCGTTGTGATCGAAACGGAAGGGGAATAGACGATGGTTCCGTGGTATTCGACGGCTGCTGTTCGTTCTCTGGATGAACAGCTTGTAGAGTTGGGCGTTCATGGCCTCGAACTTATGGAACGCGTTGGCAACGGTATCGCCTCTTTTGTACTCGATCGTCTTTCTCCAAAAAGCGTCCTCATCCTTGCGGGGGCCGGAAACAATGGAGGCGACGGATTCGTCATAGCTCGCCTTCTTGCAGAGAACAACGTGCCCGTATGCGTTGTTCTCAGTCATCCGCAGTCCCGCTCGACCGGCAATGCTGCGATCAATCTGCAACGTCTCAGCGAATCTGTGCGTGTCATAGAAAGCATCTCTTTGACGGACGAGCAGTTGGATTCGCTGTTTTCTTCTTATGAACTCGTTGTCGATGCTTTGCTCGGAACTGGCATCTGCGGCGAACCTCGCGGAGAAACAGCGCGTCTGATTTCAGCATTGAACAAGGCTCGCAGTGGAAAGAGCGTTTTGGCTGTCGACGTGCCGAGTGGTGTTGAAAGCCCGCGGGCTGTTGAGGCAAGCTGGACATGTACTGCCGCTGCACGCAAAATCCCGTGTGCAACCGGGCATGGCTCTGCGGTCAGTGGTGAGATTGTTCCGATCATCCTTGATGAACGTGCAGAATCTCTTTTAGGCGTGCCTTATGCTTTAGAGTTGGAAAAGCGTGATGTTTGCGAATTTATGCCGAAACATCAGACTGACGATCATAAAGGAAGCCGCGGCGGGGTGCTCATCGTTGCCGGCTCTGAACGGTATAAAGGAGCGGCCGTGCTGGCTGCACGCGGTGCTTTGCGCGCTGGGGCTGGCCTTGTTGTTCTGGCTTCAACTGCAAAAGTTTGCGATGCATTGCCTGTTGTACTGCCGGAATGTATCGCAGAGCCTCTGGACAACACTGAGAAGCTGTGCGATGTGATTGCCCGCTGGCAAAATCGTTGCCAGGCTCTTGTCATCGGTCCGGGACTTGACCGCGACGAGCGCGCGAGAGAGCTTTGCCGGATCGCCGCGGCTTGGAATGCCGTGTCTCTATGGGATGGCGACGGGCTGTATTGGCTGGCCCAGGATTCGCTTGCTCCTGTGGCTTGCTGTCTGACGCCCCATGAAGGCGAGGCAGCACGGCTACTGCACATCGAGAAGCTTACATGCAATCGTTTTGAATCCGCTTTGCAGATCGCCGAAAACGGGAGAACAGTATTGCTGAAAGGGTATCGTTCGATCATCGCAGAATGCGGGCAATTGCCTTTGATCATTCCGCGTGGCGATCGTACGCTTTCCATCCCCGGCTCCGGCGATGTGCTCTCAGGCGTGTGCGGCGCGTTTCTTGCCGCAGGTTTAACACGCCGTAATGCACTCGCACTCGGCGCATGGTGCCATGGTTCTGCCGGGGAGCGTCTGGGCCGTGAAAAAGGTCTTGACGGCGTGCTGGCCAGTGAAGTTGCGGACATGATCCCGAAGGTTTTGAAAGAGCTGGGACAGATATGATACAATTACAGCATAACTTGAGTGCTTTGACCCTGCTTCTTGACGATCTGAACGATACAGGCATGTTAGGGCAGAAGATTACCTCTGTGTTGTCCCCGGGAATGACAATCCTTCTGGAAGGTGAGCTTGGCGCGGGAAAAACGACGCTGGTGCGTGAGATTTGCCGCGCGCTCGGCTGGAAACGCACGTGCAGCCCTTCGTTTGCGCTCGTCAATGAATACGCACGGGCGCGGATTCCTGTTGCGCATGCTGACCTATATCGCATCGAGCACGCCGATTCCCGCGATTTTGGACTCGACGAATATCTCGACGACGGCTGGATCCTTCTTATTGAATGGCCGGATCGTCTGGACAATTCGGATTTTCCGGATGTTTGGCGTTGTCAGATCGCACATGGCAACGGTGAGTCCCGTTTGATCTCGTTTTCTGCGAAAGGGGAAAAAGCGGTGGATGCGTTGAAACGTCTGGAGAATTCTTTGAAATGAATGGTATAATTCTCTTAGCGATAGACTGCTCGAACCGCTGGACAAGCCTGGGACTTTCTGTGTCGGGGAGAGTGACTGGAGTCGATCTGGATCTTGGTCGAAAACAGGCTGCTGATCTTCCTGCCGAAGTTGAAAAGCTGCTGTTGCATGAAGGTATTACTCTTAGTCAACTGACACACATCGGAGTAACGGTCGGCCCCGGATATTTTACCGGCCTTCGTATTGGTATGGCGTATGCTTCCGCACTGGCGATGGCGCTCGACATAAACGTGATTCCTCTAAGCAGTCTTGAAGCTGTCTTATATGCCATACCAGAATATGCCGCGGGTGTGAAGGTCCCGCTGATAGCTGCTTCACGCGAACGGGTTTTCTCAGCGGCTTGGCGGGAAGGAATTCCTTTTCTGTCTGAGCGCGAACGATCCCGTGAGGAGCTTATGAGTGACCTCGGAGACACTGCGGAACAGGCGGAACTGTGGGCCGTGGATGACGCGCGCCTTTTTGCGACCGGTAGCAGGGGTGGAGTACATTTCCTGAGTTCTCCGAGCGGAGCCGCAATCGCCGAGTTGGCAGCAGAACGCGTCGAAAACAGTATAAAGCCGGACAGCCTGAGAGCGCGCTATCTGCGCGAACCAGGACTTGGACGTTCTTTATAGATTTGCAGTATGGGGGAAGTTGTTTCTATCTTTTGTGGAGGTGAAGGTGTTGGCCAAGAAGTTTGAGGTGTCAATCAACAAGCCTTGGTGCAAGGGATGCAGCCTGTGCGTGCATGTCTGCCCCAAGAAAGTGCTCGAGCTGAACGAACGAGTGAAGTGTGAGGCTGTGCGCCAAGAGGACTGCATCGGTTGCAGATCGTGCGAGAATATCTGCCCCGATCTTGCGATCACTGTGCGAGAGGAAGGGACGAACTAATGGCTGAGATCAAATTCTGGCAGGGCAATGAAGCGCTTGCGTTCGGCGCGCTGGCGGCGGGCTGCCGTTTCTACGCCGGCTATCCCATCACGCCTTCGACCGAAATCATGGAGACGATGGCTGTTGAGCTTCCCAAGGTGGGCGGCGTCTTCCAGCAAATGGAAGACGAGCTTGGTGCATGCGGCTGTGCGATCGGCGCTTCTATTGCCGGCGTCAAGTCGATGACTGCCAGCTCCGGCCCCGGTTTCACGCTGAAGCAAGAAAATCTCGGTCTGGCTTATGAGGCCGAGATCCCGCTTGTCGTCGTCGATGTCATGCGCGGCGGCCCTTCCACGGGACTTCCCACGCAGGGCGCGCAGCAGGACGTCATGCAGGCCCGCTGGGGTACGCACGGCGACCACGGCACGATCGCTCTGGCTCCCGCTTCAGTGACGGAGTGCTATGAGTTGGCCGTCGAGGCGTTCAACCTGGCTGAGCGTTTCCGTCAGCCCGTCCTCATCATGAGCGACGCTGAGATCGGTCACATGAGAGAGAAGTTCGTCGTGCCGGATGCTGCTAACCTGAAGATCGTTAACCGCAAGAAGCCGACGGTTGATCCTAAGGATTTCGTGCCTTATCAGGCTGATCCCGAGGACGACGTTCCGCCGATGGCCGGTTTTGGCGACGGCTACCGCTGGCACGTGACGGGCCTGACCCACAACGACTGGGGATTCCCCACGACCAATCCCGAAGCCATTGACAAGAAGATGCGCCGCCTGATGCGCAAGGTCGATCGCTTCCGCGACGATATTGTCAAGTACGACACGGTCGAAGCCGAAGACGCCGAGATCCTTGTCGTTTCCTACGGTAGTGTCTCCCGTTCGAGCATCCGCGCCGTTCGCGACGCTCGTGCCCGCGGCATCAAGGTGGGGCATTTCCGTCCCATCACGCTGTGGCCCTTTGCGGATAAGGAACTTGAGAAGCTGGCCCGCAACGTCAAGACGATCATCGTTCCTGAACTGAACTGCGGACAGATGGTGCTTGAGGTGGAGCGCGCTGTTCACGGCAAGGCCCGCGTTGTGCCGCTGAGCCGCGTTGACGGCGAGCTGTTCCAGCCCACCGAGATTTTTGACAAGATCGTTGAGGAGGCGAAGTAAAGATGCCCAGCAAAGAAGTTTTCGAGTGGATGCGGCCCCAGTTCTTCCCGCATATGTGGTGCCCCGGCTGCGGACATGGCATCATTCTGAACGCCTTGCTTCGCGCCGTCGTTGATCTTAAGCTTGATCCTACGCAGACCGTCTTCGCATCCGGTATCGGCTGCTCCAGCCGCCTTCCCGGTTATGTCAACGCGAACACGCTGCACACCACGCATGGTCGTTCGCTGGCCTACGCCACCGGTATCAAGATGGCCAAGCCCCAGCTCACAGTCATCGACGTGATGGGCGACGGTGACTGCTCGGCTATCGGCGGAAACCACTTTATCCATGCCTGCCGCCGCAATATTGACATCACCGCCATCGTCATGAACAACAACATCTACGGCATGACCGGCGGTCAGATGTCGCCGACGACGCCCATCGGCGCTTATGCCAAAACGGCGCCCTACGGTGTGACTGATCCTTCCTTCGACATCTGCAAGCTGGCTGCCGGCGCCGGCGCGACCTTTGTCGCCCGCACCTGCGTCGCCAACCCCCGCGATGTTGAAATGACCATCACGAAGGCCATCAAGCATCACGGTTTCTCGGTTGTCGAAGTAGCCGGCTACTGCCACACTCAGTATGGCCGTTACAACAAACTGAAGACGCCCACCGTCAACATCGACTTCCTGAAGCAGCACATCCTGCCGAAGGCGGTTGCTGACACCAAGACGCCCGAAGAGCTTCAGGGCAAGATCGTGACAGGCGTGTTCGTCGATACGGAGCGCGCTGAGTACACCGATCAGTACAAGGCGCTCCTTGAGCGCGTCTGCGTCAAGTAGGAGGGAATCGTCATGTCGAAACGTTTTGAAATCTGCCTTGCCGGTTCCGGCGGTCAGGGCGTCATCACCGCTGCCGTTATGGCAGGTGAAGCCGCTTCTATTTTCTGCGATAATCTTTATGCCGTCCAGACCCAGAGTTACGGCCCCGCTGCCCGTGGCGGCTCAGCCAAGGCCGAAGTTGTCATCTCCGACGAGCCGATCGACTATCCCAAGCCGGTCGCTCCGGATCTGATGATTTGCCTTACCGGCGACGCCGCAGCGAAGTACGCTCGCGATGTTAAGGCCGGCGGCCGCTTGGTTCTTGACAGTTTCTCCGTCCAGGAAGTGCCGAACGTCGAGGCCAACATCTACCAATTGCCGCTGATTGAGACGGCCCGCAACAAGGTCGGCAACGAGATCGTGACCAACATGGTCGCTCTCGGTATGGTCGCGCGCGTGCTTGAGCTTGAGGGCGTCATGCAGCCCGAAGCAATGCGTAAGGCGATGCTTGACCGCGTTCCCAAGGGCACGGAAGAGCTGAACAAGAAGGCCTTTGAAGAAGGTTACAATATGTTCAAGGATACGCCTGCTCATATCTAATAATTGCATTTAACACAGAATCCCGTTCTCTATGTGGAGAGCGGGATTCTTTTTATGAAAACGGAGTCTGTGATGATATAATACAAAGGAATCGAACGTACGGGAGGAATGGTGATGGAACAAGTATTTGTCGACAGGGTAAATTCCGCCGGACAGGGGATCGGCAAGGTGAATGACGGACGTACGATCTTTATTGAAGGCGCGTTGCCCGGAGAACACGTTATTGCTGCTGTGCAGCAGGAGAAAAAGAATTATATTAAGGCTCGTGTCGAGCGTGTGATTGAGGCAAATTCCCAACGGCGTGAGCCTCCTTGCAAGTGGTATCGCTCTTGCGGCGGCTGTCAGCTCCAGCATGCGGATTATGAATTGCAGTGCAGGATTAAATCCATGCTCACCTCGGATGCACTGCGCAGGATCGGCGGATTTGATCTTGACGGTGAATTTCCTTGCGTGCCGTCGAAGAACGAATGGCGTTATCGTAATAAAGCGTCGTTTCCTGTTCGTTCGCGTGGGACAAATGGGACGATCGGTTTTTTTAAAAACGGTTCGCACGAAATTGTCCCGATCGACCGCTGTCCTGTCATCGGCGACAGAGCGAATAAAATGTACGCTACCATTAAGTACATGATTGAACACGGACAGTTCTGCTGCTACGATGAAAAGAAAAACACCGGCTGGTTGCGACATGTGATCATCCGCAGTGCGCGGGATTGCGAAGAGTTGCTGCTTGTGCTTGTCGTTGCGGCAAAACCGCAGGGAGAGGCTCTATCGTCCCTTGAAGACCTTTATGACCATTTGAAAGCGTCATTTCCCGAACTGCGAGGATTGGTCCTGAACATCAATTCGGACGAGGGCAATGTGATCGTGGGAAAAGAGTCAATGCTTATCAAAGGCGAGGATCTCCTGACAGAACGTCTTGGCCGCTATGAGCTGGATTATGACGGCACATCTTTCTTTCAGGCCAATGCTGCTCAGGCGTCGGAGATGTTTGAATATGCGGCTTCGCTCGTTGAAGGTCAGAACTTACTTGAACTTTATTGCGGCGTCGGCGCGCTGACCGTTTTTCTGGCGCGGAAAGCCGCGCATATCAAGGCAGTCGAGATATGGCCTTCGGCAGTTGAACTGGCCGGCAAAAACGGTAAGTTCAACGAGATCGAAGATCTCGAAGTCCTTGAGGGGGCAGCCGAAAAACTTGACCTGCATGAATTGCTGAATGGTATCGACTGCGTCGTTGTTGATCCGCCGCGAACCGGCTGTGAAAAAAACGTGATCGAAGCGATTGCGTCCAGCGCCGTTAAGCGCGTCCTGTATGTGTCATGTAATCCCGCTACGCTTGCCCGCGACGCAGCCTTTCTGCGCGACGCAGGTTTCACGCTCGATACGAAGAGCCTGAAAGTCTTCGACATGTTCCCGCAGACGTGCCATGTCGAGACGGTAGCACTCCTGATGCGGTGAGTTTCTCGTGGTGCAAGTAAGCAGAGTATATGCCAGTTGTCAGAAAATGCCGTATTTCTTTGGGGACAACGGTAAGCATTGAAAGTTCATCCTGTCGGCCTCTTGCACAAAAAAACAGTCGGGCGTATAATACGTTCGTTTTGCGGGTGTAGCTCAGTTGGTAGAGCATCAGCTTCCCAAGCTGAGGGTCGCGGGTTCGAGCCTCGTCACCCGCTCCAATTTATGATTAAACCCATTTTTGAATCGGCGCAAAGCCCTGAAATTACAGGCTTTGCGCCGATTTTGTTTTAACGTATAATGCCATTTTTACCTCTTAAAATTACAGATCAGTACTCCGAATACGAACTATATGAGTTAGCTTAATCAGAATAGATGACGGCCTTAATGGTATTCTTGTTGTCCGTATCAAAGTATATGACATATTGGATGTCATGTGTTAGTTCTTGAACATAGTATTAAAAACAATAGATTCTATTTAACCTTTGTGGTAAAATATAAAATAATACGATAGGGAGTAAGATAACAGGAGAATAATAGATAGTAGTGCCTGCTATGAGCTGATGATCTTACACTGCCCGCGCAAGAACTGTCCTTGCTAATAAACATGTGCTTATCCATACGGATAGAGCTAACGTAATAGTCTTTACCAATTTGAACTGGCCTGCGTGCGAGACGACGAAACGGCACTCGCCATGGCGAAGCCTGCCTATCGGAGTTATCTTCAAAAATCAGCCGTGCTGGAGGTCAGACGATGAACGTTCAGAGCTTGGCAAAGCGTTTGGTGTTTGCGGTAATCCTGATGGCCGTGACTGCTGCGATCATCTATTACGGAGCCGTCTGGCTGTTGATCCGGCGGGTGGCGGCGATGCCCGACAGTCCGCCTCCGGTGGTGAGACCCGTCAGGTAAAATACGGCGAAAGGTGTTTCCTCGTACAAAAAGGAGTGAGCACAATGAAAAAGTTGGCATGTCTGTGTGCGCTGATGACGCTGTTCGGCGCGTCGGCGGTCTGGGCCGCCGAAAGAGAGTATATCGTCAGGGACGATAAAGTCTATCGTGTGCAGGACGGCAAAGAACAGCTGCTTGAAGACGAAATTGTCTTCCGGGCCGAAACAGACACGGGGAAGTGGGCCTGGGTCCTGATCGATCCCGAGTTGTCCGAGGGGATGAATGGAAGCGAAAGCGGCGTCTATTTCTTCCGCGGCGAGGAGGACGCACCGGCGAGCTATTTACCCTTGAAAAACGCTGGTGCCTGCAATATGGAATTCTCTCCTTTGGGTGAGAAACTGTTGATCTGCTGCGGCGATGAGGCCAGACAGGACCTTGGTTATTACGTCCTTGACGAAGCTGGCAAAAGTTGGGTCAGGAAGGCATCGTTCGTTTCAGCGGGACATGCCTTTTGGGTAGATCCGCACCGTTTTGTTTTTACGGCGATTGACACGAAAAAAGGTCCGCGCACCAAAGCTGGAGACGATTGGTGGTGTTCTCCGTCACTCTACGATACCTTGGAGAAAGAGTTGACCGTCATCATAAAAGCGACGTTGACGAAGAACTATTTCATCGGCGGCTATGACGATGAGGGCGGCACGCTCGACATTAATGAAAGTTCCGTGAAGAACCCCAAAGACTGGGGTAACGAAAGCAAGATCAAATACAAGGAACTTACTGTCCCTATTCCGGCAGCGGGGTAACGGTTATGCCGGCCGGACTCCTGAGGCGAGGCTGTATGATGGCCGGCAACAGGTGGTTTTTGTGGTATTAAAATAACGAAAGAAGGCGATCTCGATGTTATTGAAGAGGATGTTGGGGACTTGTGCAGCGCTCATCCTGTGCGCTGCCGGGAGCGCGTTCGCATTTACAGAGGCGGACAAAAATGAGCTGCTGCAGAGCGCGGACTATCGCGAGAACTGGGAACGGTATCAGGAATTCCTTGAACGAGCTAAGACTGTGCTGACCCCGGAGGATCTTATCATTTTTGAGAAACGGGAGAACGAGTGGCTTTACGGCGGCGCCTACGACGAGGCGGCCAAAGGGGCCTTAGCTGACGGGTACAGCAAACCTGTCGCCTACGCCTCGATGCTGGAGATGCATATGGACGAAGCGGGAATGTTTTTCGACAACGCGGACATCATTCGCCAGAGCGACGGGGTGTCCGGCCTGTACCTCTTGAAAAAAGGCTCTCTCAGGGGCGAGCTGCAGGTCAGTGCTACAGAGGAAGGCGAGTATGCAGTACGGCTGATGCTCTCTGTCGACGGTGAGCCGATGGGGTTCTTTGAAGGCTCGGGCAAGCCCGACGGGAAAACGTTAGAGGCGACGGGAGACCTGCTTGTTGAGGAATACGATTCTGAGAAGGACTCCGCAGCCGTGACGCTGAAGTTTGACGATGCGGGCGCCACCGCCGTCACCACAGATAAGTTTAAGCGTGACAGCCTGGAGAAAAAGTGGATGGCCGAGGGTATCATTTTTGACGGGACCTACGTGCGGCAGAAGTCCGTCTTTATGGATGCCGCTTCCGATTAGGAGGTGCTGATGATGAAGTTCAAGAGAACGATTTTCTCTGTGCTGCTGATCTTCGTGATCTGCGCGGGCGTGGCGCCGGCGCAGCCAAAAGCACGGGCTGCTGCAGGCGAGTACACCCTTAAGGGCGATCAGGTCTACCGGACGGTCAAGGGCAGGACGAAGCTGCTGGAGGACGTCAGCATCGAGAGGATGGAGACTGATGCGGGCTTCTGGGCCTGGTTTTTGGCGGACCCTGAGGCGCCCGGGATGAAGGGCACACAACTCGGTCTCAGGTTCTTCCGCGGCAAGGAGGGGAAGCCGGCAGGGTTCCTGCCCATGGAAGAGGGAGCAACCTCCTTCTGCAGCCTGACGTTCTCCCCTTCGGGCGACAAGATGCTGGTGAGCTGGGGCGGGCTGCCTGTCAAACACCTGTCCCTATACTTCATCGACAGGAATAAGGGATTTGTTGAAAAAGCCTCGTTTGAAACGGCAGAGCCGCCCTTCTGGATTGATCCTAATCGGTTCGCATTCAGTACCGTTGATTCTGACAAGGGCCCCCGCGTTGAGGGGATGTTCGACCTGTGGTGGTGCTCCATTCAGCTCTACGATTGCGAGACGGGTAAGACGACCCTCATCAGGGAAGCAACTGCGACCAAAAACTACGCTCTCAACGGCTACGACCGTGCGAAGTGCGCGCTTGACATCACCGAGAGCTTCGTGAAGAACGCGAAGGACTGGGAGGACGAGGACAAAATCGACGACAAGGAACTCTCGCTCCCTGTCCCTGCAGCACGTTAGTGAAGTTTAGGGATGACTCATCGTGGAACCAGTTCCAAGGTAAACTGTTTATATGAGGAGGTGCTTGTGGTGAAGCACTTGAATATAAAGTTTTTCGCGGTGCTGCTGGTCTGCTTGGCTCTCGGGCTGCCGATCTCGCCGAGCAGAGCCGGGGCTGCCGGAAAAAGAATGGTTGAGGTCACGATGGAGAACTCGCTGGACGAGAAGGTCCTTCTGGCGATGGGGAGGTGGCGCGATGGCAGCTCGTTCTCAAGGGGCTGGTGGAGCGTCGATCCCGGCGCGACGAGGACGATCCGGCCTTTTGAATACAATGATGGTGAAGAATACTATTTTTATGCCGTCACTGAGAGCGGCGAAAGAATTTGGCGCGGCAGCGACGATTACGACTCCAGAATATTCTGGCTCCACTCCACAAAGGCTTTTGATTGCCCTCCGGGCAAAAAAGTCCGCGGCGGAAAAAAGGCCCGTTTCCACTTTTTCCCACAGATTTACTGGAAGAATAAGGAGAATAGTGAAGAGGGATTCATCCTCAAATTCCAAAAAGATACCTCGGAACTTGACGAGTCTGACTAGCGGTACCTATTTGCGGCAGGCCCCGAAGCTCGGCCACTGGTGACCTCGGGCAAACGATGATTGATGAGGAGGACCTTGTGATGAAGCACATGAAGCGGATGTTTTTCGCGGCACTGCTGGTCTGCCTAGCGGTCGGACTGTCGGCCGTACCTGCGCTGACTTTGAGCGACGCTGAGTACCGCCGGATGATGAAAGATCCCGAGGATGGGGAAGAACTCGTGAAGGCGGACAAGGATCTCAACCAGGCATGGGCCAAGGCGCAGAAGACCTTGTCGGCGGTTCCCTTCGAGGTTCTGAAGAAGGATCAGAGCGCCTGGCTGGCACACGGCCGCGACGAGGTTGCAAAAAAATACATGGAAGATGTATCTGGCGTTGGTATGGTTGTCCCCTACGCACACGCGGCGCGAAAACGTGCGCAACTGCTGGTAAAATTGGTACAGAAGTATGAAGAAAGCGAGACGACGGAAATCAGGCTGGTGAACGAGACTGACGAGAAGATCCTCGTCGCTGTGGCGCGGGATTCTTTCGCTGATACCATGTATGGGGACGATACTGATCAATTCGACAGTGTCTACGGAAAAATTTTCGATATCTCAAAGGGATGGTGGAGCCTTGAGCCTGGCGAGACGAAAAGGATCTACCCTTTCAAATGGCTTGAATATTGTTCTTACTATTTCTATGCCGTCTCAGAGAGTGGCGGACACATTTGGGGAGGTTCCGCAGATGAGGGCACCGGCTCCAAGCTCTTCTGGGTCAACCGAGCCGGGCAGTTTGAGTGCAATCCGGACCAGGAACTGCCTGAAGGAGAGCAGGTATGGTTCCAGAAGTTTACTGCGAAACACTGGAAGTACTGGACGGGGAAGAACGGCCTCGAGGCAAGAGAGCTCGCCGTCAAGTTCAGAAAAGATACAGACGTGAGGATCGCCGAGGAGAACGTTGAGCAGAATGTCGAGGAGGACGTTGAGGATAGCTCCAAATCCGGAAACAACGCTAATGTTAAGATCAACGAGGAGAACTTCCCCGACGAGAACTTACGCCAGTGGGTAAAGGAAAACGTGGCGGGGGGCAAGGATGTCCTGACGAAAGCGCAAATCGCCGCCGTGAAGGATATAGATGTCATCGGCTTCGGGGGAATATCCAACCAGAAAGGGCTGGAATATTTCACGGCGCTGGAGTTCCTGCGGCTCGGACAAAACGGAAACGGCGCGCTGACGGAGTTAGATATGTCGTACTACCCGGAGCTGAAGACCCTTTATTGCTCGGGGTGTGCTCTGACGAAGCTGGACGTGTCGCGTAACCCTGCGCTTGAGGACCTACGCTGTGAGGAGAATAAGCTGACAGAACTGGATGTGTCGCACAACCCGGCGTTGAAGGTCCTGTGGTGCCGCAGTAACGAGCTGACGGAGCTGGATGTGTCGCGTAACCCTGCGCTGGAGAATCTTGACTGTGCGGAGAATAAGCTGACAGAACTGGATGTGTCGCACACACCGGAGCTGAAGACCCTTTGTTGCTGGGAGTGTGCCCTGACGAAGCTGGACGTGTCGCACAACCCGGCGTTGAAGATCCTGCGCTGCGACAATAACAGTCTGACTAAGCTGGACCTGTCTCACAACCCGGCGCTGATAGAGCTGAGCTGTAAGAAGACTGCCATCACAGAGCTGGATCTGTCGAACAACGACGGGGCGCTGGAAAAAGGTGACTTCCCGGAGACGGCCCAAGTCAAGCTGCCCAATGGAGACAGGATCACCATGGCTGATTTCCAGCTGAGGAGGACTCCCGACGGCAAGTATCAGCTGGACCTCTCCCG
>JAEEYY010000161.1 GCA_016288355.1 Synergistes sp. | reverse complement strand
GGCGGCGAAAGCCGTGCCGGCCATTGCCGCAAACACAAATACTGCTGTCATAAGAACTGCCAATTTCTTCATTGCGGTATCTCCCTTCAAGACTTGTTTTATTGCAGACGGCCTTAAGGCCGAAAAGCACCAGCTGCTGATCACACTGTCTTCGATTGCCGGTAAATATAAAAAAACTGTTCGCTGCACAACAAATATTGTTTATGATGATATATCAGACACAGCGCGATGTATATAGTAGAACATTTCAAACAATAAATCAACCCCTTGCACACTTTTTTTATTTATATACTTCGCTTCAGCAAAGCAACGGCACTGTCTGAATTTTCAGCAGACAGCGCCGTGTTCATTTCAATTTATCCCCGGACAGGTGACTAATTTTTTGTCGGAAACGGTTATTCTTTCTTTGATATATCAGATTTCCCGAAAGTCTTGCCAAAAACTTTAAATGACGGAGCTTTTTCGTGTGCGACTTCTATATCGAGCCCTGCGCCTGAGACCTTTTCCTCTTCAGCCGGCGTATTGTTTTTCATCTCCCTGATCTCATTGCGCAGATAGTATATCTCTTCCTCAAGCCTGATGATGCGCGCAAAAAGATCTTCCTGGGAAAGCCCGCTCTCGCCCTTGCTGACGGATTTGCCGTCCACTTTGACGATGCGCGCCCTCATGCCCGTCACCGTTGCGTTTGACGGGACGTTTTTAAGCACGACGCTGTTTGCGCCTATGCGTGAATTGGAGCCTATCGTGATCGGGCCCAGTATCTTCGCACCGCTGCCTACAAATACGTTGTCCCCGAGCGTCGGGTGCCTTTTATGAGATTTTTCGTTTCCTGTGCCGCCAAGCGTCACACCCTGGTAGAGCACGGCATTTTTGCCGATTATCGTCGTTTCGCCTATCACGACGCCAGCTCCGTGATCGATGAAAAAACCTTCTCCGATCTGAGCTGCCGGGTGTATCTCGATGCCGGTCCACCAGCGGACAAAGAGCGATATCAGACGCGGCAGCACAGGGATATGCAGTTCCGAATGCAGAAAATGAATGCCTCTGTGCGCTGTTATCGCAAGAAAGCCGGGTGTGCAGAGGATGACCTCAAAGGCCCCCCGCAGCCCGTCGGGTATTGCGGGGTCGTTCCTTTTTGCCGCCTCGTAGTCGCTTTTGATATATTCCCATACTTTCATGAAGGCACCCCCCTCAAAAAAAAGCGGCCCGTCCTCCGACGGGCCGCCCTGATTTCAACTTACGATGAGCTTATTATGTGTAATGACGCGTTTCCCGCATGTTATAAACACGGCCGCAGAGGCCGTATGGTCTCTTCAGATACTCCCATACAGCAACAACAGCAGTCAAAAACACGGCAAATCGCTATCATCTTTTTCATGCGGACATTGTAAATGTTTTCCGCGCAGTTTGCAACAGCGGCGCAGAAAAAGCAGTTTTCCGCTGTTTCCTCTTACTTTGCGTGGCTCATGACCCTTACAAAGTTTTTCCCTTCGGTGTACGCCTTGTCCAGCAGCTTCGCGTCTTCAAGCACGCCGCCGGAGGAAGCCCCGCGCAGGTGTCCGAGGAACTCCATGCCGGCGAAGTCTGAAACGCTCTGTATAACGTAGCCTACGATGTCAGCGCCGGGAAGCGGATGCGCGTAGGTGCGGCCGTCGTACAGCATTGTGATGAGGTATATGCTCTTGCCTCCGAAGTATTTGTTCGTGTTGTAGCCGTACAGGCGGTCGAGGAACAGCTTGGTAAGGGAGGACGCGCCGGTCCACCATACGGGCGTCGCCAGCACGAAAGCATCGGCTTCGGCAATTTTTTTCATGATCCCGCGCATCGAATCGTTGTAGACGCAGAAGTCCTTCTCTCCGCATGCGCACATGTCGCATGCATCACACGGATGTATATTCTGTTCCTGAAGATTTATGATATCCACTTCGCTGCCTTCGGCGCGCGCACCGTTCACGAACTGGGAAAGGAGCCTTGCCGTATTGCCGCTTAATTTGGGACTGCCCATCAAAGCTATTATTTTCATATTGTCATTTTCCCCCTTAGGCGTTATTTTATCATCTGTAACGCACAGGCCGTAAGGCTTTTGTGAATATTTGAACATTACACGCGGCTGATGTCAATAGCCGTGCGCTTAAATTGCTCAGCGGAAGTCGGAGTGAAAATAAATGGAATGCGGGCATATCAGTATCATAAATGCTTATGAAAACAATCTTAAAAACATCTCCCTTAAAATACCCAAAAAGCTCATAACTGTATTCACAGGGGTCTCCGGTTCCGGAAAATCATCTCTCTGCCTCGATACTATAGCCGCAGAATCCAGGCGCGAATTGAACGAAACGTTTCCAAGCTTCGTTCAGCAGTTCCTGCCGAAGTACGGCAGACCGGCGGTCGAACATATTGCCGATCTGCCGGTGACGATAGTGATAGACCAGAAAAAACCGGCTCCAAACACACGCTCCACAGTAGGGACCTACACCGATATCTATTCGATACTCCGCCTGCTCTTCTCGCGCGCGGGACACCCTTTTATCGGCTATTCCGACGTATTCTCCTTCAATCATCCGTCCGGCAGCTGCCCGCGCTGCGGCGGCACAGGCGTTGTGAGCGACCTGGACATACACAAGCTGGTGGATTTCGACAAAAGCCTCAACGACGAGGACACGATACATTTTCCGGCCTTCGGGCGCGGACTCTGGCGCTGGAAGCGCTATGCCTACAGCGGACTTTTCGATCTAGACAAAAAAATAAAGGATTATTCACCGGAAGAGCTTGAGCTTTTCCTTTACTCGCCTCAGATAAGGCTGAAGAACCCTCCGTCCAACTGGCCCAAATCAGCGAAGTTCGAGGGGCTTTACACTAGGATGTACAGAAGCGTTATAAATACCCCTGAGGGAAAACGCTTTGCGCATATCTTAGACGATATGGTCACCAGCTACGAATGCCCCGAATGCCACGGCTCGCGCGTCAACGAAAAGGTGCGCAGCTGCCTGATAAACGGGAAAAATATTGCGGACGTGACGGCGATGTCCATTCCGGAGGCGATGGATTTCATCTCCGGTATAACGGACCCGATAGCCGCCGACATAAAGCGCGAACTCTCCCGCAGGCTCGGCGCGCTCGCCCAGATAGGACTCGGATATCTTTCGCTGTCGCGCGCCACCGGGACACTGTCCGGCGGCGAGGCGCAGCGCATAAAGATCGCGAAGTACATAAATTCCGCGCTGACCGATATGGCCTACGTGCTGGACGAGCCGTCAGTCGGGCTGCACCCGAAGGATATCAGCCTGCTTAAGGATTCGCTCTGCGCGCTGCGGGATCACGGGAACACAGTTCTTATAGTAGAGCATCACCGCGATGTGATAAAGCTTGCCGACCATATAGTCGATATGGGCCCCGGGGCGGGCGCGGACGGCGGAAATATCGTCTTTGAAGGCACATATGATGAACTGCTCGCTTCCGGCAGCCTCACCGGAGAGATGCTGAAGAAAAAAACTCCCTTTAAGAAGCTGCTGCGCAAACCTTCCGGCTGGTTTTCGCTGGAGTCGGCGTCGCTGCACAACCTGAAAAACGTCTCGGTAAAGCTGCCTTTGGGCGTTATGACCGTGATAGCCGGAGTTGCGGGATCCGGAAAGTCTTCGCTTATGGAGGCCTTTTCACGCCGGTTCGGCGGCGGCACGATCTTCATCGGGCAGAAGGATATAGGAATAAATATGCGCTCCACTCCCGCTACCTACCTTGGCATAGCGGATGAGATCCGCGCGCTGTTTGCCGCGGCAAACAGGACCGCGGCCGCATGGTTCAGCTTCAACTCTAAGGGGGCCTGCCCGGCCTGCGGAGGTTCCGGCGTGATCGTTTCAGGCATGGCTTTTATGGATTCGATAGAAACTGTATGCGACCTCTGCGGCGGCAGACGCTACTCGCAGGAAGCGCTGGCTTTCAAATACAACGGGAAAAACATTGCTGAAGTCATGGATATGTCTGCCGATGAGGCTTATGGATTTTTCCGTGACAAGCCGCTTTGTACAAAGCTTGACTCGCTGCGCCGTGTCGGGCTCGGTTATCTGCACCTCAATCAGTCCATGACGACGCTCTCGGGCGGCGAGCTGCAGCGTGTGAAGCTGGCTTCCCACCTCTTTGAACACGGCTCGGTATTCATACTTGATGAACCGACCGACGGACTGCATCTCGACGATATAAAGACTCTGCTGAAGCTCTTCAACGAGCTCACCGACGCCGGCAACACCCTTTTCCTCGTCGAACACAGCGTCGACATAATGAAGGAAGCCGATTACATAATAGAGCTCGGCCCCGGAGGCGGACGCGCGGGCGGCGAGATAATATTTGCGGGGATACCCTCTGATATGCCCGCAAGCAAAACATCCGTCACCGCGCCTTACCTTGCGGCAAGCCTTCCGGACGCGGGATACAGCGAAGGCGGAAAAGGCAGCATATGATCATCAGCGTCCGCAAATACCTTCCGCAAAACGACGACTTCTCATTCACCGCAATAGACTTCGAGAGGGCAAACAACGCGCTGAACTCGATATGCCAGGTCGGCCTCTGCGTCGTGGAGCACGGCACTGTCGTGAGATCCTGCGAATACTTTGTAAGGCCGCCGAAGAAAGTCTTTTATTTTCAGAAAAATGCGGTCCATATACACGGGATAACATATGAAGACGTATGCGGCGCTCCGACGTTCGACAAGGTCTGGGAGGCTATATTCCCCGATATAGAAGGGCGTCCTTTGGTGGCGCACAGCTTCCGGGATGACGCTCTTGCGCTGGACGCCGCGCTCCGCTCTTACGGAATCAAATACAAGTACAGGGAATACGGGCATCTCTGCACGCTGGAGCTGGCGCAGCGCGCGTCCATCCATGACGAGAACAACAAATACAACCTGGAGGCTTTATGCGGACTGTACGGGATCGAGCTGCTGCCGCACCACGCGGGCAGCGACGCCCAGGGCTGCGCGATGCTGGCTCTTATGCTCGCGCGCTCTCTTTCGATCAATTCCTTCAAAGAGCTCGCAGACTTCTCACAGACCCCGGCATTTCCTGAGCCGAACCTGCCGGACGTGCTCTCCGGCAAAGACATATCCGTGCTGGAAAATTACATCTCAAAGATGAAAGGCAAAAAGGACGTGCTGCTGGAAGACTGCCCCAGAGAAAAAGACTTGCTGCGCGCAAAAAGCATAATGAAAGCAAATTCCGCGATAACACTTCAAAAAGAAACGGCGGTAAGCGCGCGGGAGCTCAGCAAATGGATAGAGACTTCGGCAAGCCGGGCTCCCCGCAGGACGGTAAGGAGGCGCAGTAAACGCCCGGCGGAAGCACGCCCATGCGAAGAACAGAGCCTTTAACGCCGCTCCATCTCTTCACGGAAGCGTCTGTGCTGCCACAGCCACTGTCCGGGATCCTCCGTTATCATTCTTTCGTACTCTCTGTTCATGCTGGCCGTAAGCTCCGCCGCAGCTTCGTTTCTGGAAAGGCTTTTATCCGGGGCCGGAAGCGGCTTTGATATCTCTATCGAGAATTTAAAAGGCGCGATGCGGCGCGGAAGAAGGGGTATCATAGGCGCCCCTGTGAGCATGGAGAAAAACGCAGGCCCGGCCGCTGAGCTCGTTGTATGCCCGAAAAAGGGAACCGGTATCCCCTCGTTGCCGCCGTGCTGGTCGGCAAGCACGGCAAAGACCCCGTTGTGCCGCAGCAGCGTGATGACGCGCTTCATAGACGCGTCTTTTGATATCGTGACGAGCCCGGATGCTTCGCGCATCTCTTCGATCAGCTCGCGCTGGAACGCGCTGTCGGAATGCCGTACCACCGCCTGGCAGTGATAGTTGCGCGCAAGCCATGCGGCTCCGTACTCCCAGCTGCCGATATGGGCGGAGAACATTATCACACCGTGCCCGGCTGCAAGCGCTTCATCTATATAGCTGCGCCCCGAGACTTCTGCTGCCATCCTGTCTATGAGCGACGGGTCCTTCTGCCAGGCCAGCAACTCTACGCCGGTCCAGACCATACTGCTGTAGGACTCAGAAATTATTCTTGCACGTTCGCGCGGCGTTTTGTCCGGGAAACAGAGCTGAATGTTGTACTGCGCTACTTTTTTGCGGATGCCGAGCGCTTTCAAAAGAAATATCAACAGACCCGCAAGCGTATTTGCGCGCCAGCCGGGGCGAATGCTTTTTGCAAACGCCATGAAAGCACGTACTGAGAGGGCAGACCGTTTGCTGCTTTCGTTCTCTTTTATTTCAAAGCACTCCTGTTCGGCAAAAAAATGGAAAGAAGAGTAACGCATCCCCTTCTTTCCGGTAAGTTCTACTTTATCTTAAGCAGACGGAAGTCTTTTTTGCCTATATTCAGCTGCACGAAACGTCCGGCAAGAAGATCTTCTTCTGTAAGCCTGCGCCCTGGGTCGCTTATTTTCTCACCGTTGAGGTAAGCGCCTCCGGCTTTGATCTTCTTTTTAGCGTCGCTCTTGGATTCGCTTGCGCCGCATAAAACGAGGTAGTCCGTTACGAATTTATCGTCGGAAAGTTCTGCCTCGGCGCATGCTATCTCCGAGGAGAGCATCTCAAGGACGTCGGCCGGCGCGTCTTTTATGTTTGTTTCGCCAAAGAGCACGGCGGACGCTGCCTTAGCGCGCGCCGCGGCTTCTTCTCCGTGCACACGGCATGTCAGCTCCCACGCAAGCTCCTTCTGCGCGCGGCGCAGATGCGGAGCTGCCGCGTGTTCGGCAAGAAGGGCCTTTATCTCGTCAAGCTCGCGGAATGTGAAGAGCTTGTAGAGCTTCTCCAGATCATTGTCGTCAACGTTGATCCAGAACTGATAGAACTTATATACGCTGGTGCGGCTCGGCGAAAGGTATATCGCGCCGCCTTCGGACTTCCCGAATTTCTGCCCCTGTGAGTTCAGCAGCAGCGGGAACGTCATGCCGTAGCACTGACCGCCGGATTTTTTGCGCGCAAGCTCCATGCCCGCTATTATGTTCACCTGCTGGTCGTTGCCGCCCATCTGCAGCGTGCAGCTGTATTCGTTATAAAGATGATTGAAGTCGAAAGCCTGCAGCAGTATGTACGAGAGCTCGGTATACGTTATCGATTTGTCGGGGTCAAGGACGCGGGCGCGCACATATTCTCTGTTGACAAGGAAGCTGACAGAGAAAAACTTGCCGATATCGCGCAGGAATTCTATATAGTTCTGCTTTTTCAGCCAGTCGTTGTTGTTAACGAGCAGCGCGCTGTTTTCACCGCAGTCGAAATTCAGGAAGTGTTTCAGCTGCCCTGCTATGCATTCTACGTTGTGCAGGATCTGCTCCTCGGCAAGCAGCGTGCGTTCGGAACTTTTTCCTGAGGGGTCCCCTATGCGGCCGGTGCCGCCTCCGGCAAGAGCCACCGGACGGTGCCCGAGACGCTGCAGCCATGCCAGCCCCATTATCGCGACAAGGTTGCCGACATGAAGGCTGTCAGCCGTCGGGTCAAAGCCGACATAACCTGTCACCATGTTTTCCATAAAGTGTTTCTCAAGTTCTTCGCCGTGGCTGCTCCACTCTATGAAGCCGCGCTCGCGCAGCACCCTGAGTGCGTTTACATGCATCAGAAAACCTCCCTGTTAATCTGCCGTCCTCGTCGGGCTGTACCAGAACAGCCTGCCGGAGAGCGGTTTTTCCCATAATATAAATACGCGTCCCATGCCTTTCAGCACATTGCTGAAAGAGCTGACTATCTCTTCATCGAAAGAATCTGCCGACAGATCCTGCTGCAGCATATTGGCTATGCTCTCTTCATCATCCTCATCATAGGGATATTCCCATGATTCTTCATTTTTTCCTGTAATGTCGTCGTCAAAGAGCCCGCTGAGGCGCGTCATATCCGCAAGAGCGGAACCGACGCGCGGCAGATCGGCAATGGCCCAGCCTATCACATCTTTATCCATATCCAGGTATTTCCCCAGCGTAGCCGACCCGCCCTCAACAGAACGGGGGGTGGTAAGCCCCAGCAGCGCGGTATTACCGCGCGAGACGCCTATTGCCGAGAAAGGAAGGTTCGCAGTTCCTCCGGAGTCAAAACCGGGAATGGGCGCCGGATCTGCGCCAAAGAAGAGCCCCTC
>JAEEYY010000013.1 GCA_016288355.1 Synergistes sp. | reverse complement strand
AGATAGCCGCTTTGATACAAAAAACTCTCCGGCGTGGAGGTCTCGATCTCATGGGTGTCCGCAAAATCCTTCGCAACCATCTTATGGCTGTATTCCGCCGGATCCTGGATGCCGTGCTGTTTCATGTACGTAACGATAAACGTTGGCGAACCGGACTGATACCAGTAATTGGAAATTTCGCATTTACCCAGACATTGCATGACAGAAAAGGGATTATAAAGCTTTGTCTCCCCATCAAAACAAAAACCATCATAATATTCCTTCATCTGCTTTAATAGTTCTTCTCGTGTCAATTTCGTTCTGGCCGTCGCGCCGTCAATCCAGCCGGTGAAGTTTTCCTCAAGCTCTGTCTGTGTATAGCCCACAATATCACCATAACGCCAATCCATCGAGATATCCTGTAAGTTGTTCATGGCAGAGAACACACCCGTCTTGCTGAACTTGGAGATACCCGTCAACATGACAAAACGCAGGTACTCGTCGCAGCTTTTCAGAACCGTGTAGAGAGACCTCAGGACCAGGCGCATTTCATTAGCGGCATCAAGGTTCCCAAGGTTGTCAAGCATGGGCTTATCGTATTCGTCGACGAGGACAACAACGGGTCCTTCACTTTTAAAAAGAGCTAAAATAATCTTCCTGAATATTTCTCCGCAGTGCTCGTCCTCGCCAACTGTTAACCCGAACTCATGATTGTCGGCAAACTCCCTGAGTCTCAGGATAATTGCTCTATCCAAAGCTTCAGCAGATGAGTAAGCCTGCAATGAACTGATATCAAACCGCAGTACCGGCAACGGATTTTTAGCCTGCTCTCTGGCCCATTCTTCGGCGGCGAGCCCCTGGAAGAGCTCCGCCTTGCCGCTGAACAGTGCGTCAAGGGTCGATAACGTCAGCGACTTGCCAAAACGACGGGGACGTGAAAGGAAATAGCGCCGCCCGCTCGTGACAAGTTCCAGCAAACGCGCTGTTTTATCCACGTAGAGCATTCCATCGCGCCGCATGGCCACAAAATCCTGCACGCCGATGGGTAGTTCTTGAAGTCTCCTTTCTCTTTCCCTGTCCATGATCATCCGCCCTCCGTCTTTATGGACAACTCCATTTAATTATATCAGGAAGGCGCAATCCCCGCTGATCAGCGGATGTCAAGCGACATGATAGAGCGTGCCGCAGCCGATCTGCACGCCACTTCCCACCTGGATGACGGTGTCCGCCGGGTTGAACTTGCGGTTGGCCTTCTTGTAGGGTTCCTGAACACGCTTGACGCTCTGGACGATGTCAAGCGCCGCAATGAGGTCGATATCCATCGAGGCGGTGTCGCCGACGAGGCCCAGCACGATATGGGACTCGCCTGTGCTGGTGTGGACCTGAAGCCCCTTTTCGTGAAGCCACCCGATGAGCCCGTCAAGCTGGCCAGGATCTGGATTTTCCTTCAGAACAATGATCATTTCATTTCCTCCTCACTAACTCAATAAAACGCCCCCCGCTTTGGCTGCGAGGGGCGTTTAAACACTGGATTAAACGAAACCGTATCAGTTATTCCCCGTACCAGCCAAACAAAAATGAGCCTTACCAAAATAATAGGTAAAGCCGAAATAATAGCTAAAGTAAGCAGCGGTACGGTTAATACGTTTCATTACAACAACCTCAAACTTTCTAAAACTTCATATTTGCTATCATGGCACAGATAAGCTGGAAAGTCAAGGGCTATCGATTTGCGACTGGCCTGTGCAGGCACGTCCAGTTACAGAACCGCCTTGCGCTTTTTTCCGTCAACGACTATGACCGCTGTCGTGATAGCCCGGTTCTCTGCGTCGTAGGGTTTTGCATAACCCTTCTCCTCAATTTGATTCTTCCCATCCTGACGAATCCCATCTATTCCCGCACCATCCTTCGAAAACTTAAACTCCAGCACGACAACGCGCTTAGGGAATTGAATCAGGACATCGCTTCGTCCGAGGTTCGTCGGGACCTCACCATTGGCCGTGATGCCGGCTCCCCTAAGCAGCATAAGGAACAGAGAGCGGTAGAACAATTCCCCCTGATCAGCAAAGTCAGTATAAGGTATTCCCGACAGTGCGATGTTGTATAACCTGACGGTCTCCTTAATGTCCCCGTCGCTCAACGCCCGCCACAGGTTCGTTCCCAGCGTGATGTAGTCCCTCACATGATAGACTTCGTCAAGGTACATACGCACCAGAGATTTTCTAACCTCGAGGTTCGGATAGTCCAGGATAAGTGTATCCTCCAGTTTCTTCTCAATCGTCAGATAGCCGCTTTGATACAAAAAACTCTCCGGCGTGGAGGTCTCGATCTCATGGGTGTCCGCAAAATCCTTCGCAACCATCTTATGGCTGTATTCCGCCGGGTCCTGGATGCCGTGCCGCTTCATGTACGTAACGATAAACGTTGGCGAACCGGACTGATACCAGTAATTGACCATCTCAGCTTTCTTTAGACATTGCATGATGGAAAAAGGATTATAAAGTTTTGTCTTCCCATCAAAGCAAAAACCGTCGTAGTAATCTTTCATACGTTCCAGAAGTTCGGCGCGTGGCAGCGCCATTCGAACAGCAGCGTTCTCAATCCAGCTTGAAAAATTTTCTTCAAGCTCTTGCTGGGTATAGCCCGCGATATCCCCATATCGTGCATCCATCGAAATATCCTCAAGGTTATTCATAGCAGAAAACACGCCCGCTTTGCTGAACTTGGAGATACCCGTCAACATGACAAAACGCAGGTACTCATCGCAGCTTTTTAGAACCGTGTAGAAAGACCTCAGGACCAGGCGCATTTTGTTAGCTGACTCAGGGTTGCCGCTGTTGTCCAGTATAGGCTTGTCGTATTCGTCGATGAGGACAGTCACGGGGCCGCACACCTGAAACAGCCCCATCAGGAGGTCTTGCAACTTCCCCCCAACCGTCTGACTCCTCAATTCAAGGTCATGGAACAGCGCCGCCCGTTCCAGGGCCTCGCTCAGTGTCTGTTCCATCTGTGGAACACCACCTGTGTCCATTATGCTCATATCCAACCGCAACACCGGCGCCGGATGCTTCGCCTGTTTCGTGGCCCACTCTTCCGCAGCGAGCCCGTGGAAAAGCTCAGCCCTGCCGCTGAACAGTGCGTCAAGGGTCGATAACGTCAGCGACTTGCCAAAACGACGGGGACGTGAAAGGAAATAGCGCCGCCCGCTCGTGACAAGTTCCAGCAAACGCGCTGTTTTATCCACGTAGAGCATT
>JAEEYY010000012.1 GCA_016288355.1 Synergistes sp. | reverse complement strand
GTTTGGTCGAAAGTTATTTTTGGTAATGCGGATCTGAGAAGAAGATAAAGCCGGATGCGGCATGCGTCGCAGCCGGCGGTCATTTTGTGCTTGCCCGGCAATTATCATATGCCGCGGTACTTTTGGCCGTCAGATTCCTTTTGCTCTTCCCCGATGCATCTTATACATGATAAAATAGAACTGTATTCGGACAGCAGCTTTATTTTTATATTTGGCAGGCGGATATCACATTTAAATATGTTGTTTTACGGGGCAAACACCCCACAGTTATGGTTTTGTCCTGAACAGGCAGTTTTTGCGTCAGCGGCATTTTGAACGATATTAACTATTGCCTTTTTTTATTTATCAGCAGTGATGACAGACAGCGTATCGGCCTGAATGGAGGCAGTAAATGGAATTTTATTACGAGGCAAAGACAAAAGGCGGCAAAAAAGTCGGCGGCATCCGCTGTGCCGAAAGGGAGAGCGACGTCGTAAGCTGGCTTAAGGAGAGCGGCTTTATACCTCTGAAGATCATGGAGATCAGCGAAAGGCTCTATCCGTCGGCGTGTCAAG
Organism: Synergistes sp.; assembly: GCA_016288355.1. GTDB lineage: Bacteria > Synergistota > Synergistia > Synergistales > Synergistaceae > Synergistes. The sequence goes on along the minus strand of JAEEYY010000012.1, from coordinate 11,172 downwards.
ACAGCTTCTGCGGGCCGGCAGCACCCGGTTTCCTGTCATTTGCACCGAAGGTCAGACTTCAGGATAAGCTTGTATTCTTCCGTCAGCTTGCGACAATGATAGAGTCAGGCATCCCGGTAGCAGGCTCGCTTGCCGTGCTGTCAGGGCAGACTTATAACAAAACTTTCAGCGCGATACTGGCACGGGTGTATAAAGACGTTTCATCCGGTTCTGCTCTGGCCGCTGCGATGTCCGAGCATCCTGAATGCTTTGATTCGATAACGATACCGTTAGTGCGCGCCGGAGAAGAATCAGGTACTCTGGCCGGCAGCCTCGGCAAGATTGCGAAGTTCCTCGAAGATCAGAATGATCTGCGCAAAAGGATAGTAACGGCAATGACATATCCTGCAGTAGTTATCACAGTGGCGCTCGCAGTGCTCGGCATAATGATCGTCGTCGTAATACCGCAGTTTGATAAGGCTTTTTCCAATCTGAATGTGGAGATGCCTTTGCTCACAAGGGCGGCTTTTGCCATCGGGCGCCGGATGTCGTCCCTGTGGTATGCAATACCGCTTGCCGCTGCAGCTGTTGTTCTTGCAATATCCTGTCTGCGCCGCACGCGTTTGATGAGACTGCCTGTAGACAGTATGCTGCTTAAGTTTCCGGTCTTCGGCGACATAATGTTCAAGGCGGCTATGACGCGGTCTTTCCGCACCATGAGTTCGCTGCTGCGTTCGGGCCTGCCTGTGCTTTCCGCGCTTGAGTTAACGTCCTGCATATCCGGAAATGAAAAAATTAAAATTGATTTTCTTTTGATTCGCGATGCCGCCTCGATGGGACAGCCGATGAACGCGGCAGTACGTGAAAATAAACTTTTCCCCGATATGGTCGGGCATATGATTGCGGTCGGCGAAGAGACCGGGCGCACAGACGAGATGCTCGATAAGATAGCTGACTGGTATGACGCGGAGCTTTCCGAGAAGGTAAAACGCCTGAGTTCGATAATCGAGCCTTTGATGGTCGTATTCGTAGGGACAGTGGTCGCTTTTATGGCAATGGCAATATTTATGCCGATAATATCTGCCATTCAGCTGTTTCTGTGATGGCCGGAGTACGGCCGGGCAGATATGTTATGAGCAAAGCCGGGTGAAATCAGGAAAGCAGCGCTTTTTTTCACGAAAGGGGGGAAGCCGCACCGCGGCGTTTGGCTTGCGCTGAGAACAAAAGGAGTATGGCGGCAGCATTACGTCATGGTAATACAGTAATTTCAGAAAAAGAAACAGCAATGAAAGGAGATATAATGAACAACCTGATCAAAAAGTACCGCAGAGCAAAAGGGTTTACGCTCGTTGAACTGCTTATCGTCGTCGTGATCATAGGTATCCTGGCCGGAATCATGATGCTCACCACCGGTTCGGCGACTGATAAGGCCGAAGCTGCAAAGATCATAGCCAACTTAAGGGGTCTTAAATCGGCAGCTGTAATGCGTTATGCCGACCAGAACGAATGGGCCGGCGCCATCGCCGATCTGGATGAATATGTCGATCAGAATATAGGCGAAACAGACGGTTACTCTATCTCCGCAGATGATGACAGCGAAGGGCACCGCTATCTGACGTATGACGGCGCGTCACTGAGCACGGGCGTCAGGGAAAAGCTGCGGATGATGGCACAGGACGCAGGACTTAAGGCGGGCAGTACATCTGCGGATTACGCCGGAGGCGACACGGTAGGCATTGTTGTGAAATAAAACTTTTTGACTGTCTGATAAAGATATCAGGCGCCAGTAAGGCCGCCTGATATCTTATAAAACATATAAGCCCATGCCGCTCTTGTCCAGTGCGTTCCTGAGCTGCTGCGGTGAAGCATAAATGTTCAGAAGGTGTTGTATTTCTGCAATAATGACGACTTATATGAGATCGATATAGGCATGGTGCGGTTTTTCAGCTCCTCAGGCGCTTCCGTGCTCTTATTGCGACATTGCATTGTGCCTTTGCTGATGCGTTGTGTACCTGGGAAGGGGTATAAATTTTGTTTTTTAAAGAGAAAAACAGTTCGTCCGGACTTTCTCTGGCAGATGGCGGCTTTCGGCTTCTTACGATAGAAGCGGGCGGAAATTGCGGTGTGATAAGCTCGTCATACGGCAAATTTCCCGATGACATTCCTCGGTCGGACAATATATATGATAACTCAGGCAGACACATGGATGCCGTTTTCAGGTATATCGACGAAAAGTGCGGCGGCGTACCCTCTCCGGTAAATCTTGCGCTGCCCCTTTCTGAAACGCTTATCAGGATAGTCGATATGCACGGCCTTTCAATCGACGATGCAAGAGAAGCTTTTAAATACGAGGCAGAGAACTACTTTCCATTTCCCGCAGGCGAGTGCGTTTACGATCTGGCCGAAACAGCTTTCCCGACCGGAGATAACAGAGTTGAAAAACGTTTTATAGTTGCCGCGGCAAAAAAAACTCTGATAGAAAATACAATGCGGGCCGCGTCTTCAAACGGCATAAAGCTTGCCTCGATAGAGCCTTCGCAGATAGCACTCGAGCGTGCTGTCTCCTTTGGAAACGGCGCAGGCGGGAGCTGCGCATATATCTACGCCGGTATAGACAGATCCGTGTTGATCATCTCCTGGCGCGGCAGCGGTGTCTTCTACAATAATCTGTCAGGCTTAGGAGAAGCTGCCGCAGGAGCGGCAAAAAGCGGCGGAGATACTGGCGCAGCAGTTTCTTTCTCCTGCGCTGTCCGTTCCTCGCTGCAGTTTGCGGCGTCGCAGTTTCGCTCAATATCCGTGAAAAGGGGAGTTCTCTTCGGTCCGTCTGCATCACCGCAGCTTTGCAAAATACTTTTTGATCTGCTGACACTCGAGAGTATCGATCTGACAGACGTGATGAAGGCCCGCGGAACAGATCTCAAAGATGACGCAGGCGGATGGGAAACTGCTTTAGGACTTGCTCTAAGGTAAGTGCATGGTTGTGAGATTAGATCTGCTGATCTGTAAACAAACCGAATCTTCCTGCCGCTGCAGCAGACTCCGCTGTGCAGTCTTTGCCGCAGCTGCCGCTTATATCCTCACATCGGCGCTGGTTTTTTCCAAAGGCCTGCCGCGCAGCTGCGGGCTGAATGGCGAAATAGAGCTCCTTCTGAGCCGTGCGGAGAAAGATGCGGCAAAAACAGCCCTGATAGATGCAGAATTGAAACGCATAGAAGCGCGGAATCAAGACGTTTCTGAAAAACTCGACTTTGTTCTTTCAGCAGCGCCTGTTATTGAATTCCTCTGCGATTTGAGCGGGCACGCGCCGGAAAGCCTGGTGATCGAATCGCTTTCAATGTCGGACACGTCAGCAGTGCTAAAAGGATCCGCCTTAGCCGATGAAGATGTTCTCGAACTGGCCGAAGCTCTTCCTTCCTCAGTCTGTGTCGCTTCCGTTTCATTACCTGTGATAAACGGCGGTATTCGTCACGGGATACCGCTGAGAGAGTTTTCAATGGAACTTAAGCTCGCTCCTTTGCGTGAGATACTGACCAAAGAAAAACAGGCCGCGGCCGGCGGCGTGCCGATTCAAAATGAAGCTGATTGATTCCGTATTCAGAGGCCTGCGTCTGCCGTTTATCCTGTTTATAACTGCGGCTTTGGCAGCCGGGCAGCTTTTACTGATCAACAGGATCAGGCGGCAGGAGGATGACCTTGCAAATGCCATGGAAAAGGCCTCGCGCACTAATGCTGCGCTTGAGGGACGTTTGAATGCCGTCATGTACTATAAAAGAACGTTAAAGATAGACGAAAACGAGATCCCTTCTCCGATGGAATCACAGAGCAGATTATATTCCGCTCTCATCGGCGCATTTTCAGTACACGCGCCTGAGCGCGTAGATATCGAAAAGGCCCGTGAAGAAGGCAACGTGATCTCTTTTCGCGTATCGGGAGCTATGCCTTATGCCTCTCTTTTCAATGTGCTTTACTCATTCAGGCAGAGCCGGCGTCTGATAAAAATAACTGATCTTTCTCTTGAAGGAGACGAAAACGATATTGTCAGCTTTGCATTTTCAATTGCTGCAATAACAGAAACTTTTGCCGCGCAGGAACGGGATGACAAAAAGAAGGCGGAGGGGGAAAAAAGGTGAAAAGCATTACAGGGTCCGTCTGCGGGACGGTGGTTGAAGAAGCCTGTCGTTCAGCTGAAGAAATAAAAAGGACTTTTTTGCTTATCTTTATACTGTTGATCTTTATTGCCGCTGTTGTCTTTTCTGTGATGAATCTCTTTAGCCTGAACGCGCAGGGAGCGCAAGGTCTGCTGTCTGTTCCGCCAGAGAGCGAAAGAGCGGCTGATGTTGAGCGCGCTGCCGTGGAGCTGAACATAAAGCTGTCCGCATTCAGCAAAATGCGCGAAAAGACGCAGCCGCTGTCAGAAATTGCCGAAACGGCAGTCTTTTCTCCTGTTTCGGTCAGCGCGCCTCCGCTGGCGGCAGCTGAGGAAACGCAGCTGCCGGAGTTTGTTCCGGAAGTGAAGATCAAAGCGCTGCTGGTTCTTGGCGGCAGGAAAGTCTGTACTCTTGAAATAGACGGGGAGGAAGCAGACCGGCTGTTCGAACAGGGTATGACGTTCGGAGACGGGAAGGGTATGATAGTTTCCATCGATAAAAAAGGGGTGGGATGGAAATGGGCAAACAAAAATTATCGCGCGGATCTTTAAAAATTTTACTGCTGTCGGCCCTGCTTCTGCTTCTATTTTATCTATCTGCTGCACAGGAAGCTCATGCGTCATCCGCTTCGGCGCGCAGGGTAACTGCAGGCGGCAAAGCTGTGATAGAACGGCTCAATCTAAGTCAGATAGGCGCCAGTGAGATAATGATGACGCTGTTTGGCACTGATCTGCCTTTGCCGGAAGCGGTCAGCGCTGATAACTCGGCCAGGCTGGTGTGGAAAAACACGCGCTTCCCGCAGGATACAGACCGCAAACAGTGGTGGGACGGATTTGAAGGCGACGTGCTCAAGATAAACCTTAAAAATAGCGAAAGCTGGACACGGACATATGATCTCCCGCTTATCGAACGCATAACGGTCAGCCCGGATGACAAAGGCGGTATAGTAATGGACATCAAAGGGCCGAGACGTCTTAACATCAGGAGTATATCCGGGCTGCCGGGCTCAGAGCGCTTACGCATCATGCTGGAAGCGCCATGTGATATTACGCCTCAGCCGGTAATCATGCCCGGGCCTGCCGTACAAAAGACAGGTCCGCTTGCTGTATCCGATCCGTTGACCCTTGAACTGCGCAATGTGTCGGCGCGCGAAGTGTTCTGCATGCTCGCGAAGATCAGGGACCTGAATATTATTCTGGACGCATCTGTCCCCGATACCCCGATGACATTTTCCTTCAGGAACGCCCGCTTCGGTGATGTATTCGAATATATGCTGCGTATGAATGACCTTTCTTATTCAATAGCCGGCAGTACTCTTGTGATCGGTACTGTAGACAGCGTGGGAAAGACGCTCGGTCTTAATATCACGCGGCAGTATAAGGTAGCATACGCTGATCCGGCAAAGCTGCCGGCAATAATAATGGGGGTGATCCCGCTTGCAAGACCTCCTGTGGTAGATGAACGTCTGCGTTCGATATATGTGACAGGGACCCCCGAACAGCACCGGCGTGTCGAAACGCTGATGAACCGCGTCGACCACCCCGGACGCCAGGTCATGATCGAAGCGCGCCTGATCGAAATAACGGACAGCGCCAGCCAGGAGATAGAATCGATCATCTCAGCGGTATACCGCGGCTGGTTGTTTACCTACGGAGCAACCGGCCTCAGTTCCCGCTACACCTACATGAACGGCCTGACAGGCACGAAGCTGAACGCTGACTCCGGAGCATCGACCGCCGCGGCAGCTTCCGGAGTCAATATCGCAGACCCTGCCATGAAGATGCTGGACGCAGGACTGAGGACACTGGAATCGGATAACAAAGGAAAAATACTCGCGTCTCCTTCGGTCGTAGCCCTTGACGGACAGAAGGCGACCGTGAAGCTTGTCCATGACTATCTGTATCAGTCCGGCGTCGACGATAAAGGGAACCCCAAATTTTCAAAAGAGGAAACGGGACCTACTCTGGAATTCACTCCTTTGCTTGGACGCGACGGCTTCATCACGATAAAAATGAAGATATCGACAGGGGATATAGTTGCCTTCAGACGTTCCGGCAATTCCGAAGCGCCTGAGACGACAAGGCGCGAAGTAGATACGCAGGTCAGAGTGCGCAGCGGTGAGATATTTGTCGTCGGGGGACTTTATCAGGAAAACAAGACCAGCAGCATAGCCCGCGTCCCTGTACTGGGCTATATCCCGCTTCTTGGCGAATTCTTCAAAACGCGCTCTGCGAGCCATACAAAGTCCCAGCTTGCGTTCATCGCGATCCCTTACATACTCGATATTCCGGCGTCGGAGGCGGAAGTACTGGAGCTGGCTGATACTTCGCTCTGTCAGCAGGAGGCCGCCTGTGGAAATGAATAAAACAGTTCCGTATTTAGGTGAGATACTCGTAAACGCAGGGGCAATATCAGATGAGGAGCTTGATTCGGCGCTCAGCGAACAGGATGTCTCTCATAAGAGTCTCGACGAGATTCTGATAAAGAACGGCTGCATTACAGAGAGCATATTAGCGGGTTTATTATGCCGCGAGCTCCGACTGCAGCCTGTCGATCTTGCAGCGGAGAGCCCGCAGCCGGAAGCGCTTGCCGCTGTCCCCGAGAACGTGGCGCTGCGTCTTAACATTGTCCCTCTGAAACTTGCGGACTCTGATTCGATAGAAGTGGCTGCGGCAGACCCTCTTGACGCATACGCCGCAGAAGAGCTGGAGTTTCTCACAAACAGACACGTTAAGATCCGTGTCGCTGCTGCTTCCGATGTAAAGAAAGCCATCGTGAATCACTACAGGGTCCGGTCAAGTGTTCATGACGCGATGGAAGATGTCATCAAACAGAACAGCAGCGGGGTTCACTCAGGTCCTATCACTGTATCTCAGATAAAAGCAGAGGACGTGGCCGGCATAGGCGCCGACGCTGCACCGGTCGTGCGCCTCGTCAACAGCATATTTGACCGGGCTGTCCGCGAAAGGTCTTCCGATATACATATAGAGCCTTCCGAAAAAATAACCAGAGTGCGCTTCCGCACAGACGGCACGCTCTTTACCGGTCTGGAGGTTCCCGGAAACCTGCACCTTTCTATGGCAGCACGCATAAAGATACTCGCCGGTATGGATATTGCAGAAAAGCGCAGGCCTCAGGACGGACGTATTCTGATCAAGGCAGGAAATTCCCGTATCGACCTCCGTGTATCCACACTTCCGTCGATATTCGGGGAAAAAATAGTCATCAGGCTCCTTGATCAGAACAATGAGATGATGGGAATACATGACCTCGGCTTCAGCGAAGCGTATGAGAAGATGCTTAGAGAGGCCGTTTCGCTCTCAAACGGCATAGTTCTTGTAACCGGCCCTACCGGTTCGGGAAAATCAACAACGTTGTATTCGCTGCTGAATATCATCAATTCGCCGGGCAGGAACATAATGACGCTGGAAGACCCTGTAGAGTATACGATAGCCGGTCTTACGCAGATTCAGGTAAACGAGAAGATCGGCCTTACTTTCAGTTCCGTTCTGCGCTCAATGCTGCGACAGGACCCGGATATAGTCATGGTGGGTGAGATGCGCGATTCGGAGACGGCCCGGCTTGCTATCCGTGCCGCGCTGACAGGACATCTTGTCCTCAGCACGCTGCATACCAACGATGCGCCCGGTTCGGTAAGCAGGCTGGTGGACATGGGGGTGCCAAATTACCTTCTTGCATCCTCGCTGAGACTGGTGCTGGCACAGAGGCTGGTCAAAGCTCTCTGCCCGCACTGCAGAGAGAAGATTAGAGTGACGCCTGCCATGGAACTTGAAACGGGACTTGCGGCTGGTACGGAGGTCTGTACGCCGGTGGGCTGTCCGGAGTGCCGTTTTACAGGCTATAAGGGACGTACCGTTATCGCGGAGATAATGCCCGTGGACCGGGCGCTGCGGTCTATGATAATCAATGACGCTCCTGAAGAGGAGCTGCGTGCTTATTTACGGGATACCGGCTTGCCAGCGATGCGCGAGGACGCCCGCCGCAAAGTAAAAGAAGGCGTTACCAGCATAGAAGAGATGCTGATCTCCACGATGACGGATTAGAGCTTCGGCGCGGCAGCCCGCCTGTCACTGACGCCTGCCGCAATAGGCAATATCATAAGGAAATGCTTAACGCGTCAGATGAAAAAAGATGCCGGCACAGGCATTTTTTCTGCGCGCTATGCAAAGATGTGTATCTTAAAGGGAGGTGTTCCCCGGTGTATTTATTATTTTGCTGTGTTCAAACGATGTACGGCGGGCAAATGAAAGGAAAACGTGCTTTCATGCTTGCTGAGACTTTAGCGTCGTCGTTTTTGTGGCTGACGCTGCTTTTTGTCGTTTTCTCGATGTTTGCCTCGGCCGTTAAACTATATGCCGCGGCTGACAGAAGACTCAGGACTGAAGAGCGTGCCGCGGCTGCGCTTGCCTGTCTTGCATCCTGCGGCAGCCCCGGGGGGTATGCCGAGCTGCGCGGCAGCTGCACTATTTGCGGTGTAACGGCGGCCTGTTATACGGTAAAAGAAGGCGATGAAGAAAGCCAGCTGCTGTGGCCGGACATCTGACCGGCGGGGCTTTAAGGCCTTCCTGCTTGTAGATCTGCTCTTTTCCGTTCTGCTGCTTTCTTTTATATTCATTTCCTTCTTTGATCCTTTTAAAAACGGAATACATCTGCTGTGCCTTATGCGTGACAGGCGTATAGCACATCAGCGTATAGACACTGTACGCGCGGTGCTGGACGCACCTCTGCGCTTCTGTGCTCTGGGAGTTCCTCTTTCTGCGGAAGAATACAAAAATGCTTTCGGTTCGCGCAGCGGACGTTTTTTCAGCTGGGCGGGGCCGGCTTCAGTGGTAAAAGGCAAAAACGGCGCTGAAAACTCCTGCCTGCGCCTTGTTTTTGCATACCCTGCTCAATGCCGTACGAGCGCAGCCTGCAGCGCAGGAAAGGAAGCTTCATTTGTGAACTTCAGAGATAAACTGAATGCAGCGGATTTTGACGTCGATATATATGACAGGCCCGGCTCGATCAAGAACTGGGTCACTTTTGCGAATTCAGATCCGCCGCGGGCACCGCTTACTGTTTCCGGGGTCAGCGAATACTCGCTGAAAGTTAAAAGCTTTGATAAGGATGATATCCTCATACCGAAGGGAGAAGAGCTCCTTCTTCTGCGAGTGATGGAATGCTGGGCCGGAAACGACGGTATATTTTATACCAACGATCACCGTGCCTCCGGTGCCCAGCCGAGGGAGAACGGCATCTGCGACCTGCGCTTCCGGCTTGACGGAGCTCTTCTTACCGTGTATGTAGTAGCGCGCGGAGATAATAAAGACCTTTCTCCGGGCAGGATCGAAGGGGAGGAGAAGTGCACGCCGGAGATCCTGTCGCTCTGGCGGGATGCTTCAGAATATGTGCTTTACTGCGAGAAGTTCGTCATCTGTATGCCGAACGTGCTTGACGGATATTCTCATAGCCTCTGATACATTTATTTACAGCCCCGGTTTGATTATCAGTATGGTTTTATGTTATGATTCTGCCGCATGATGTAATGATATATGACTGTATTTGTGATCTGAGAAATCACAGGGAGGCATTTTTATGGCACAGGTAGTTGACACAAGCGATTTCCGTCCGGGACTTAAGATCAAATGGGAGGGCGGAATGTGGGTCATTCTCGAATGCTCCCACCACAAGATGGGACGCGGCGGTGCGATAGTCAGAGGAAAGCTCCGCAACCTTGAAACAGGCTCAAGCGTCGACCAGTCGTTTAAATCAGGCGAGCGTTTCGAGAGGATAATTTTCGACGAGAAGCCGGCGCAGTACCAGTATAAGGACGGGGAAGACTACGTCTTTATGGATATGGAATCATACGATCAGGTCACACTGTCCGCCGAGATACTCGGCGACGCCGTGAAGTACCTGATAGACGACCTTGAGGTCAGCTTTGACATGTACGAGGGACGCGTGATGGGCATAGAGCTTCCCAACCAGGTCGTCATGAAGATAACGGACACGCCGCCCGGCTTCAAGGGAGATACCGCTTCAGGCGGCGGAAAGCCTGCAACTACCGAGACCGGCCTTGTCATTACGGTGCCGTTCTTTGTTGAAAACGGCGAAGACGTGGTCGTTGATACCAGAACCGGCGAGTATCTGGAAAGGGCTAAGAAATAATCCGGGCCTTTCCGGAAGCTTTGCATAAATCCAACAGGAGGGATTTCAAATGAGCGCACGTGAGAAAATAGCATATTTGAAGGGTCTTATCGACGGACAGAACCTGGCCGCCGAGTCCGCGGACAAAGCAAAGTTTTACGCGGCACTGGTCGAAGCACTTGAGTCCCTGTCTGTTGCCATCGAGGAACATGAAGAAGTCCACAAAGAGCTCGACGATTATCTGACACAGCTGGATGAGGACGTATCGAAGCTCGAGGATGATTTCGACGAAATGGCGGAAGATTTCTACGACGAGTGCGACGAGTGCTCTCATCATCATGACGATGACGACGACGATGATGACGACGACGATGACGATGATTACGAAGAATTCGACGAGGAAGAGTACGAATCGGTCACCTGTCCGAACTGCCGCAACGATTTTTATTATGAACCGGCGCTTTACAAGGAAGAAGAAGAACTCGTATGCCCGCACTGCGGCAAGCAGTTCAAGCTGCCTGAGGATTAAGGCTGACGCGCTTTCCGGCAGCTTATAAAGAAGGAGGGGCTGTATATGGCCGAACTGATCAATGAAGAGATAACAGCCGAAGAAAAGAACGAGGCAGAATCCGGAGTCGCTCAGGCGAATCTGGAGGGCAAGGTCCGAATTGCCGAAGAAGTTATAGCACAGCTTGTTACAAAAGCGCTCAGTTCCGTAGAAGGCGTCTCTCCGGCAAACCCGGGGCTTATGACGAATCTCAGGCTCGGACGCAAGACTGCAAACGGCGTGCGCATCTCCGTATCCGACGGAGATGCTGCGGATATAGTGGTCGACACCTATATCTCCGTAAAGTACGGTCTGAGGATACCGGATGTATGCTGGGACGTTCAGGAAGCT
>JAEEYY010000160.1 GCA_016288355.1 Synergistes sp. | reverse complement strand
CTTTAAGCCTGCCGCGAAAGTTCGGGAAAAGTGCAACGGACATCCGGGCGGCACAGTTGTTCACATCCGGAAGTATCCTGAGTCTTTTAAAATGAGAAAACATCGAAAGGATATCGTTCCAGGAAAGCCACCTGGCGTCCTCAGGGGCCGCGGCGGCTATGCTTCTGCTCAGCCAGAGGGTATTTTCCGCCGTTGTATCAAGAGAAGATGGGTCAAAGAGAAGGACCCTCATATTTTCATGAAAAAATTTTTCAAGACGGCTTTCGCTTTTGGAAACAAGGCTTTGTATCGAACACTTTCTGATCTGGCGAAGGCTTTTCTGCGTTTCCGGCAGGAAGAACCTTATGTTTTCCACGTCGTCGTCAAAAAATTCCACTCTAAGCGGGTAATCATCCGAAGGACTGAAGATATCGACTATACTGCCGCGCACGGCATACTGTCCCGGAGTCCACACCAGATCGCAGCGCTCATAGCCCTTCTGTGAGAGCCAGTCGGAAAGCCTGTCACGCCCGGTCTCCCTGCCGCATTCAAGCTCAAGGAAATCCGCGCCGGTGGAAAAGGGGGCCATAAGCGCGGCCGGGGTCGCGGCGACAACACCGCCGCGGTATTTAAAATGTTCAAGCACGGCGCCTCTGGCAAAGCGCTGCGCTTCGTTTCTTGAAATATCAGCAGAAAGGGATATTTCCGGCAGTATCCTGACATCTTCCAGAACTCCGAGCTCCGCGGCGTCTGCCGCAAAGTCCCGTGCCTGACGGGCATCAGGCAGCACGGCAAGCAGAGGGTCTGTCATGCCGCGGCATACCCATGGACGCATTGAGCCTTTTGAGGCTGCGTGTACTCCTTTATTTCGCAGCCAAAGCTCTTCATCCAGAGAAACAAGTGCGCTTACAGGCTTACCTTTTTCAGGCTTCTCCATTTAAGCGAAAACCGTTCGCCTTTGACATAGCTTTGTCTATGCCTTCCTTCAGCCAGAGCTCCAGCGCCTCCCATGCGGCGTCTTCTATCCTGTGCCACTCTTTTCGCTGTTCGCCGGGGATATTGCCGAGGACCCAGTCTCTCATATCCATTCTTCCCTCGGGCGCACCCATCCCAATTCTCAGCCGCGGTACGTCGAGCGTGCCCAAAACAGCCAACACCGACTTGAGCCCGTTCTGGCCGCCGGCGGAACCGCTTCTGCGCATACGGATCCTCCCGAACGGGAGAGCTGAATCGTCGGAGATCACCAGCACATCAGAAGGTTCGATGCTGCTGTAGCGCACCGCCTCCCCAACCGAGAGTCCGCTGAGATTCATGTATGTGTGCGGCTCAAGGAAAGCTGCTCTTTCGCCAAAGCAAAGCGCGGGCCCCCAATACGCGCCGCGGAACTTTATCTGCGGCGTGCCGAGCCCGAGGCGCGCTATAAAGGAATCCACAATGAGCCACCCGGCGTTATGGCGCGTCCATGCGTATTCATATCCAGGGTTCCCGAGGCCTACTACAAGCTTCATTCTTTCATACACCATACAACAAAAACAACGCAGCAGCCGGCACAGTCAATAAATGACGGCAGGCCGCCGCGTATTGTTCCTTTTCGTGATTAAGGAATAGCGGATTATTCCTCTTCCTTGGCAGCCTTGCCTTTTGCCACCACTTCGACTTCGGCGGTCTCTTCCTCGCCCTCTGCCGCGGGTTCTTCAACCGATGATCTGACTGCTGCTATATGGAAAACGAGCGCATCCGGATCGTTGAGAACAGTGACGCCTTCCGGGACTTCAATATCTTTTACGAAAACTTCGGCGCCCATTTCGAGACTCTGCGCATCGACAGTGAATTCTTCCGGTATCTCGCTGGGCTGGACTTCGACTGTAAGCATACGCGTCTTCTGAGCAAGAAGGCCGCCTTCCTTGACGCCCTTTGAAAGTTCGGCGTTTAGGACACGGACCGGGATCTCGACCTTGATCTTATGACCCTTCACGACCTGATAAAGGTCGATGTGGCGGATAGCGCGGGTAAGCGGATGGCGCTGAACGTCGCGGATAAGGGCGTTTGCGGCGGTTCCGTCGCTGATCGCGAGCTCTACAAGGGTGGTCTCTCTGCGGGGGCTGTTTGCAAGCGGGGTTATGATCTTCGCGGACACAGTGCCGGGAAGTCCGTTTCTGTAGTCGGGGCCGTACAGCACCACGGGGATAAGGTTCTTTGAGCGGATCTTGCGGCACGCTCCGGTGCCTGTGACTTCTCTCTTTGTGAAGTCGAGTTTGAGCGTCTGGTTCTTGGCCATTGGTGTTTCCTCCTCAAAAATGTTTGCGACTTTTATACGCTATTTAAATATTTTGATATTTATACTAATTCTTCCCGTTTGCGGAAAAGAGCGTATCTATTGACTGATCCAGATGAATGCGCCTCATTGCCTCAGCGAAAAGCGGCGCTATCGAAAGCACCTTTATCTTATCTATCTTCTTTTCTTCGGGCAGAGGAATTGTGTCTGTCAGGATCAGTTCCTCTATTTCTGAGGTTTTCAGCCGGTCGACCGCAGGATCGGAGAGTATGCCGTGCGTCGCACAGGCATAGACCCGTTTTGCGCCGCGCTCTTTCAGAGCAGCAGCAGCCTTTACCATCGTTCCCGCGGTATCTATTATATCGTCGACAAGTATGCATGTCTTTCCGTCGACATTGCCGATTATATCCATAACCTCACAGACGTTGGCAACTTCATGTGACCGCCATTTGTCGACTATCGCAAGGCCCGGGTCTCCGAGATATCCGGCAAAGGTCCTCGCGCGCGCGACTCCGCCTATATCGGGGGAGACAACTGTGAGCGCGTCATCTTTCAGATCCCCGGAAAGGTTCTCACGGAAGTAAGAGGCAAGCAGCGGACCTCCCATCAGATGATCGAGAGGGATGTCAAAGAAGCCCTGTATCTGCCCCGCATGAAGATCGGCTGTTATTACACGGTCGGCGCCGGCCTTTTCGATAAGGTTTGCAACAAGCTTGGCCGTGATAGGTTCGCGCGCCTTTGTTTTCCTGTCCTGTCTCGCATAGCCGAAATAAGGTATAACGAGATTGACGTGGTGCGCCGAAGCTCTTCTCAGAGCATCCACCATTATCAGCAGCTCCATCAGATGCTCATTTGCCGGCTTGCATGTAGGCTGCACTACATACACGTCGGTGCCGCGGACGCTTTCTTCGATTGAAACAGAGATCTCACCGTCTGCAAATCTTTTGGTCTTCACAGTCGCAAGAGGAACGCCGAGATTGCTGCATATGCTCTGCGCAAACTCCCTGCTGTCTCTCCCTGAAAAAATTTTTACCTCACGTATTACTGCGGACAATTTTTTTCCCCCTTAGCCGATTCAGTATGATCTGCATCATGCTTTGTCTGTTTTATTTTTTTGCCGCTGCTGCCGGCTCCATTCATTTTTATTGATCTGGCGCGCACGCGCTATCGCAAGAGCACCGTCAGGAATGTTTTCCGTTATCACGGAACCCGCCGCGGTCGAGACGCAGTCGCCTACTTCCACCGGCGCCACGAACATCGTATCGCTGCCGATCAGGCAGCCGCGCCCGATTTTTGTGGGATTCTTCTTTTCGCCGTCATAGTTGCATGTTATCGTGCCCGCGCCTATGTTCGTGCCTTCACCGATCTGCGCGTCGCCGATATAGGACAGATGGGGCACTTTTGAATCTTTGCCGACGGAGCTCTTTTTTATCTCAACGAAGCGCCCGACATGAGCATTTTCCATGAGCTCTGCATGTTCGCGCATAAACGCAAAGGGACCGGCGGACGCCCGCTCTCCGACGACAGAATCATTCATCCGCACAGAACCCTTCAGATTTGCGCAGGCGTGCACCGTCGAATTCCTGAGCACCGTGAAGCTTCCTATAAAAGCCCCGTCCTCTACAACGCAGCTGCCCCACAGCTGTACCGAGGGATGAATGACCGCGCCGCGCCCGATTCTTACCTTCGGGCCTATCCAGACGCTGTCGGGGTCCATGCACTGCAGCCCGTTGTTGATCATAAAACCTTCAACTATGCGGCGGCGCATGACGCCTGCCGCCTTCGCAAGCTGCAGCTGGTCATTCACGCCGAGGAACTCATCCGGAGAGTCGGCCAATACCGCGTTTACGCTGCCGCCGTCATCCGCTGCGAGCGAAAGCGCGTCCGGCAGGTAATACTCACCCTGGGCGTTGCCCGAGGATATCCTGTCTATCACGGCGGCAAGCGCTTTTGTATCAAATATATACATGCCGCTGTTGACTTCTTTTATCATAAGCTGTTCGTCAGTGGCGTCGCGGTGTTCGACCACGCATATCTTTTCTCCGCTGCGCACCACACGGCCGTAGCCTGCCGGGTCGTCTGTCATGAAGCTCAGAAAACTGCAGGCAATGCTTCCCTGCTGATGAGACGCCGCAAAAGCTGAAAGCGTCGAAGCCGTAATAAGCGGCGCGTCTCCGGGCAGGATCATCACGTCATCAAAAGCGCTCCACCACTGCTGAGCAAGCTTTGCCGCATGTGCGGTGCCCTTCTGTTCGTGCTGCCAAATTATGCTGCTTTCGGGAAATTCTTCGCCGACCCATGAAGATACGTATCCGCCGCCCGATCCGACCACAACCGCAACGTCGGAAAAGCCTGCGTCTGCCGCAGCCCGCAGAGGATAATAGAGGATAGGCTCTTCAAGCATCTTATGAAGGACTTTCGGGGTTTCGCTGCGCATACGCGTGCCTTTTCCCGCAGCCAGGATAAGGACACCTAAAGACCTCTTCCGCTTTTCCATTCCGATTCCCTCCAAAACGCCCGCAGCCTGTCCGGGCACTTCCGCAAAAAGTGGCTGGGGTGGATGGACTCGAACCATCGATGTCGGAGTCAAAGTCCGATGCCTTGGGCCGCTTGGCTACACCCCATTATACGCAACGGACATTATAACGTTAAAATATACAACTCTGCAAGCCGATATTGCCTCTGCCGCACTGTGTGCCGCCTGCGGTCCAAAAATATGACATACCGCAGGATAATTAAAAAACAAGCCGGCAGAGGCGTGTACACTCACAAATCAATTAACCAGACATGACAATTAGTTCACAAAGTACAATAAAGAAGACATAATTCAACACTGTATACATTAAATAATCCGTTCGCTTAAAAACAAACGAACCGTTTGTATTACTGAATAAATACGCCATAATTCTTCTTATTGAATTTTCGTAATTTTATACTTAATTCTATTTTAGTATACACAAATCAAAAGATATGCTTTATAATCTAATTAAATCAAATAGTAAAGGCGTTTACCAAAAATATGTTTAAAATATAATCCGTTAAAGCGGAACTGGGGGAATAGTAATGTGGACCGTTGACGAAGGCATAGCAACATTAAGAGAACGAGGCGCCAAGATCACCGCGCAGCGCATCGCGATACTAAAACAGCTTCAGGGCAGGAAAGACCATCCTTCCGCTGAAACACTCTACAGGGAGCTTTCAGACTATTATTCCACTATGTCTGTCGCAACGCTCTACAGCACAGCGCAGCTCCTTGAAGAAGCCGGCCTGATAAAGATCCTGAGCATCGACGAAAAAAGAGTCTATTTCGATCCCTTTACCGAGACTCACGGGCACTTCTTCTGCCGCAGCTGCGGGAAGCTGTTCGATGTACCTGTCAGAGAAGGGATGATATTTGAAAACGCAG
>JAEEYY010000159.1 GCA_016288355.1 Synergistes sp. | reverse complement strand
TCGGCCTCGTTGGCCAGATTGAAGACGCGGAGCGCGGTCTTGCAGCCCTCGGCCTCGGCGTCCTTGATCATCTCGGGATACATCTCGGTGAATTCATGAGTCTCTCCGGCGATCGCAGCCTTGAGGTTCTCTTCGGTGGTCCCCACTCCGCCGGCTGCCTTGAATTCCATGAAAGCATGGATCTGCTCGGCGGCCGCCGCTGCGCGGAAAAGCTTTGCGGCTCCAACGTATCCTTCTTTTTCAGCCTGCTCGGCGAACATCAGATATTTGCGGTTGGCCTGCGATTCTCCTGCAAAAGAGGCGGCCAGATTTTCCTTTGTCGTTGCCATTGTCGTTTCCCCCTTAAATTTATACTGTTGAGTCAGATTTTATTTCTTTTTACAGGCATATTATTTATAGTGGTTTCAGTTTAAATGAACACAGAGGCATTGTCAAGTTCATTTAAAGTTTCCGTTTTAATATTCGGAGCCCTCCCTTGCTTCTATCCCTTTTCTGTACGGATGCTTTATCTCCCTCATCTCGGTCACGTAGTCCGCAGCTTCGACAAGATCCTGCGGCGCGTTTCTTCCCGTAAGCACGACTTCTGTCCCCTCCGCCCTGCGCTTTACGATATCAAGCACTTTCCGCGGATCGAGAAGGCCGTAGTCGCAGGCCACATTTATTTCATCCAGTATCACGAGCCCGTATTCGCCGGACGAAAGAAACTCTTCGGCACACAGAAGGCCGCGCTCCGCTTCCGCGTAGTCTGCGGGCGTCTCCTGCCCCCGGAATATGCAGACGTCGCGCCCCGTGTGCACCAGCGTAAGCCCCGGCAGATGCTTTACGCTTTCGAGTTCTCCGTAAATGCAGCTTCCCTTCATGAACTGCACGACAGCTGTTTTTGCCCCGTGTCCGCAGGCCCGCAGCGCAAGGCCGAGAGCCGCAGTCGTCTTTCCCTTGCCGTTTCCGGTGTAGACATGCATAAGTCCCTTTGTCCCGGGCATCCGCACCCGCCCCCTTTTATGACTTTTTGTGCCTTGCGATAAAATCCTCGATCAGCTTCGCCGATATGCTTACGCCCCTGTAATACTCCGGTATCTCATTCGGCGCGAACCACTGCACGTCGGTTACCTCGCTTGTATCGGGGCAGATCTCTCCGCTCTCCCATTCGGCGGTAAAGCCGAGCATCAGCGAGCGCGGGAAGGGCCACGGCTGGCTTGCGAAATATTTGATGTTTTTCAGCTTTATATGCGCCTCTTCCCATACTTCGCGGCGCACGCAGTCCTCAAGATTCTCGCCAGGCTCCACAAAGCCGGCCAGCACGCTGTAGCGGCCGGCAGGGAAATTTACGCCGTGCCCCAGAAGGATCTTCCCATCTTTTTCGACGCAGACGATAACCGCCGGGGAGATGACCGGGTAAAACAGCTCGCCGCAGCTTTTGCAGCGCATCGCGCCCTCCGCCGCGTCATATTCATTCTCCGCGCCGCATCTGCCGCAGTATTTATGCAGCCGCTGCCAGTCCATTATATGGAAAGCCTTGCAGATGCGGAAAAACTGCTCCTCGCCCACCGCCGTCCAGCAGCCGCGCCTTTCGAACGCGGCAAAGCCCGCAGGCAGCGAAACGTTCCCGTCAAGCTCCCCCCATCTGTCGGCGCTCTCTCCGTGCCTGTCTACAAGGCCGCTGTTTACGAGAGATTTTTCGAGGCAGGCCGCTTCGTCCTGCTGCGGCACACTCCCGTTTTCCAGCAGCACGATCTTTCCGCGAAGAAATATATAGTAAAAAGACATCGTTATAACGACCCTTCCGATATTGATAACAACTTTGGCTGTTTTATGGTTATTTTACTGGACTAACGGCAAAAATAACACTATTATTTATATGCCATATCAAACAATCTGGAGGGATCCCAAGTGATAGAGAAACTGGAAAATGTTACTGCGATGACGAAAGCCAATGTTTATCTTGACGGGAAAGTCGTCAGCCACACCGTCTATCTTGCCAACGGCGAACGCAAAACGCTCGGATTCTTCGTTCCCGGAGAATATGAGTTCGGGACAGCGGATGCTGAGATAATGGACATCACCGAAGGCGTCTGCCAGGTCCTTCTTCCCGGCGAAAAGGAATGGAGAGAGATAAAGACCGGCGAGACATTCAACATCCCCGCAAACGATAAATACGGCATCCGCTGCTATGTGCCGCTGCAGTATATCTGCACCTATATAAAATCAAAATAAATAAAACCAGCGCATAAAACGCAAAAAAAGAGCCTCCCTTCCGGAGGCTCTTTTGCTGTTCATATAAGTGTTAAGCGCTCTGCTCCATGAGCCTGACGATATCAAGCGCCGCGTTCGGCCTTGCGAGCCTTGCAGCCGCAGCCCGCATTGCCTGCGCGCTTCCGTCCGTCAGCGCCTCACAGACGCTGTCGGCAGCGTTTTCCGCCCGCGGCAGATAACGCGCGGCGCCGTTTTCTGTGAGATACGCCATATTCAGCTCCTCCTGCCCAGGCACCGGCGCGATAAGGAACATCGGCAGAGCCGCGCAGAGCGCTTCGGAGGAGGAGAGCCCTCCCGGCTTCATCACCGCGATATCCGCCGCCGCGTAGTAATCTTCCATATTATGGGCAAAACCCACGACTCGGACATTCCTGCTGCAGCCGAAAAAGCCGCTCATCTGTGAATAGAGCCTGCGGTTGCTGCCGCAGACCGCCGCCGTTATGATATCCGGGCGCTTCGCAAGCGACTTTACCGCGGCAAAGACCGGCCCCGCGCCTATGCCCCCGCCGCTTGCCAGCACCACCGCCGCGTCCTTCGGCAGGCCGAGTCTTTCGCGCGCTTCCTCCTTTGAAGGAAGCGCCGAATACTTCCCCGCTACCGGGACCCCGGTCGCCTCGGCGTTGAGGATCCCCTCGTTGATGCGCTGGCGCAGAGCGCGCGGACTTCCCGCAAAGGAGAGCCTGAAGGCCGCGCTGCGCTGGAAGCGGTGGCTCTCAAAATCCGTATCGGCGCAGTAGACCGGCAGTTTTCCGCGCATCCTCTCCGCAAAAACGGCCGCGCCGAAATAGTGCGTGAAGAGCACCGCTTCGGTGCGGTTCTCCAGGATCATTCTTTCAAGCCGCGGCAGATAGATATCGCAGAGCTTGTCGTGGATCTTTGCGGAAGCATTCGCCTGCATCCCGGCATGGTCGGAGCCCCAGTACAGAGCCCCCCAGAGCCCCGGCACGTGACGCGCCAGCGTCTCATATCCACGGGAGACGGTGAACTTCAGCCCGCGCGGGATGAGATCCAGGATATCAAAGCAAAATGCGCGCCCGGCGGGGTCATATCCGCGGAAAGCCTCGCACACCGCGTAAGCCGCCGCTCTATGCCCCGTTCCTTCAGACGCGTATATCACCGCAAGAGAATTAAGTTTTTTGCCCATAGCTTTTTTCCCGCAGCAGAGGAAAAGTCCCCCGTGTCCGCCGGCAG
>JAEEYY010000158.1 GCA_016288355.1 Synergistes sp. | reverse complement strand
TGCCACCTTGCCGACGCCGACGATGCTGAGCGCCACACCGTCTTTGACGTAGAGCGCGTCGAGCCCTGGATCGTCAGGGAATTCGTACCTGTTGCCGCCTTTCAGGTAAGCGTCGTAGTAATGCTGCGCCTCGCCGGAAAGATCGCCGGTGATCTCACCGACTTCGAATTTGGGCAGAAGAAGTACCTTGACGGGAACCCTTGCCGCACCTTCGGCAAGACCGGCACTCCCCCCCAGACACGCCAGCAGCGCGGCAAGCACTGCCGCCCAACCCAGCCGGAACGACCGGCACAGGAAACCTTTCATATGTTCAGAAGAAAAAAACATTTGTATGATCACACCTCGATTAGCTTCCTTCAGCGTTTTGCCAGAGGCATCGCTGAAGCGATTTTTCAGGAGTGCCTGCCGTGTCATGCCAGCCCTTCCTGAACTGTAACATTATCAAACATATTATAACACGCAGATCTGCGATTGCGATTTCGGCTGTTAGTTCCGGAAGCAGTGTGAGTTCTTTCGCGCCTTGAAACAGGAACTATCAAGCACCATCGGCAAAGCCGGTATACTTGACTCAGGAATAGCATAAGAGTGCCGGAGTCGGCATACAGCCCCACAATAATAAAAGACGGAAGGGCCGCAGCTGCCACGGTGATCCTTCCGTCTTTGTTTTTGTTCAGGCATAATTGTTCCACGTGGAACAATTCGGTGAGTTCCATCGCCGTCTTTTGGCGCATGGCAAGACCTTCGCATCGATCCGTTTGGGGTCGCCCGGGCGCTGGGTGCTGAGCCTCGACTATGCAGGCAGGAAAAGATCCAACAAGTCTGGGGTAATGAATCGGCGGCCTCTCAATACCGCAGCGTGTACACGGGGTGGTACAGCCGCTCGTCGCGCAGGCACTTGCTCTGCTGCGCCAGAGCCTTCATCGCCTCATCGCCGAGGTCGATGGAGAGGCGCGAGGTGAGGATGTGGATCAAAAACAGCGGACCGATCAAACTGCTGCCGAAGGTGGGACTGTTGGCGCTGACGAAAAACGACAGTGTGGACGACCCGCACACGGGAGCGGCGGGGCTGTCGGTGCCGGTGACGACCTCGGCGCCCTGCCCGCGGGCCTTTTGCACAGCCTCAGTAAGCAGTACAGAGTAGCTGGGCAGATCGAACGCGATGATGAGGTCGCCTTTTTTGACGCTGCGGGCCTGCTCGATCAGCGTGAGGCAGCCGGAGCCGGGATACATCTGATTGGCGCGCAGCCCCAGTTCCCGCAGACGGCTGTGAAGACACTCGGCCATCATGCCGGAGATGCTCCACCCGGCACAGTAAATGGTGTCTGCTTTTTTGACAAGCGCGCAGAAGGCGCGCACGTCCTCAACGCGCAAGCGGTTCCAGGTGTCTTCGATATTGGCATGCTCCATCTGACGGATACGCTCGCTCAGATCCCCCTCTTCGCTCATGGCGCGGGCCAGCATCGCCGCTGGGTTGACCTGTTCGAGCACTGCTTCCTTGAGGGCGCTTTTGAGCTCGGCGTAGCCGGCAAAACCAAGGATACGGGCTACGCGCACGAGCTGTGCTTTACTGACGCCAAGGGCATCGGCAACATCGCCGATGGAGATGAACGCCGCCTCGCGCATGTGCGTGAGCAGGTACTCCACCACGCGCCTGGCCTTTGAGGGCATCGAGTCGAGATTGCTGCGCAGAAGATCCTGCAACTTGTTCGCTTCCACTTGAAACACCTCGCCGCATAAGAAATAAACTTTTGTACAGTTAGATTTTACAAAAAAAAATCCGCTTCGTCAATCAGCGAAGCGGAACTAAAAAAGCAAACAGTAAAAGACATGCAACAGCAACAGAGCATTTACCGGCGGGAAGCGTTTTTCCGCCCCCGTTTAAACAAAGGGCCGATCAGCCTTATTCGTCCTCGCCGTTTTCCCATTAAGGCAGCAGGACGGCCCAGGCAAACTGATCGGCCTGATACTCAAAACCGTTCATGTTGGCCTGTGTTTGCGACCAGAAGTAGCAGCCGCGGCTGTCGTGCAGCAGATGATGAACTTCGTGAAAAAAGGCAACGCGCTGCCAGAACCGCTGCAGTGCGCTGTTAAGATGGATGCGGCACCTTTTCTGCTCACGGCTCGTGAACGTAAAACCCCACATATCCGTGCTCATCGGTACGCGCACAGTCTCTGTCTCCAGGCCGACGGCCTCTTCAAGCCTCACCAGCGCGTCAAACTCGTCCAGTCCCTGCCACGGTTCAGCTTCTTTGCGGATAGACGGTTCGATGTACTCCGGAGGTACCGGGTAATCAAACTCTTCCTCAGCGTTTGGGACTTTTTTTCGCACGTTTGTTTTCGCCGTCCCAATCGGTGAGCGCAGCCTCGATCAACCGCTGCACCATAGCTACGTCCTTTTCGCTCAGCTTGTGGCTGCGGTACCAGATCTCGACCGGCTCAGGCCCGGCAAAAAGCTCTTCCAACTGCAGGCGGCCGCCCTTGTCGCGCGGAAATTCTTCAAGGAGGTCGGACGTCTCCACGCCCAACTTGTCGGAAAGCCGGTGCAGCAGTTTCATCGAAGGACTGCGGCGGTTGCTCTCCAGCGCCTGGATATAGATGCGGCTGACATCTGTGGCATCGGCCAGCTGCTGCTGTGTCATTTTGCGGGCTTTGCGAAGTGTGCGGATACGAAGACCAAGTGTCATTTGATAACCTCCTGTTGAAAAGTCTACATTTACTATACTACATTTATTTTCTGTTGACAAGTCCCCGGTTGTATCAAAATAAGTGTATTTTTGGATGTAAACTTTCCCATTATTGATGAAATTCACAAAATCGTCTTTTAACGGAGCTCTTTGCACAAAGGGACGCAATTCGCCAATGATTGCTTGAAAGATATGATTCATGTATAATAAGAACAGTTTTAATTATCTGTCGAGAGTTTTGCCACGGCAGCCGCGCCTTTTGAAGCAGTGCGGCGTGCGGGAGCATTTTACGTGTGTCCCGCAAAACGCTTTTTAACGCTGAAGATATTCACCCGCAGGAGGCGGTCTTTTTGGATTTCAAGGAACTGGAAACTTTCGTCTGTATCGTCGAAAAAGGAAGCATCTCTGCCG
>JAEEYY010000157.1 GCA_016288355.1 Synergistes sp. | reverse complement strand
GATCGTCCTTACCGCCACTACGACCTTTGCGCCGTTCTTTGCGTAAAGGCAGGCGGCGGCTTTTCCCATGCCCGCCCCTGCGCCTGAAACTACAGCAACTTTACCGGATAGCTTCAAACTCATCTTGATCCTTTTTAATCCTTTATTTCCTTCGTTATAGGCCAGCCGAGGCCGAGGCTCACAGATGACTTTCCTGATGCTCCGCCGACTACCGCGATATCAAAATAGCCGAAGTCTCTTACCATCGGGACCATCGTATCATCCGATGCGTTGAGCAGCCATCTGTATCCCGGAAGAACTATCTTGCTTTCGATGCGCGGGACGACCTGATGCTTGAACTGTCCCCACTTACGGCGGCAATGGGCGTAGAGATACTGCTTGACGTCGAATTTCGACCAGCCTGCGTTGGCGATCATTCTGGCGTGGTCAGGAGCGAGGAACAGCGCTACCTTCATGCGCGGAGGCGTTATGTACCCCAGCCAGGAACGGGCGCCGAGCCAGCCCATTGAATCTATTGAAGAAGCAAAGGTACGCAGGAGCGTTTCCGGCTTATCGCTTTCCATGTCCTCTATCTCCATAAGAGACTGACATGTAATTGCGGTAACGCAGTTTGTGCCGGGTTTGAATCCTTTTTCTACGCTCCACGGCTCCCACGGACTTTCAGCTTCATTTTCAGCGCAGCAGAAGCTGTATTTGATCGGGGAACCGATCGTATCCATATCGCGTATACGGGCATAAGTGAAGCCTATATTCATCATGCAGAGGCGCACTGCCCTTCCGATAGCCGTATTTGCCACAGAATACTTGCCGGGGCCGAAGCAGCAGGTCTCGCTGTTCATGCCTATCTCTTTGGCAATTGGTCCGTTTACAAGTATTATCGGTGCGTGGGCGCCTGTCGACTGGGCCAGGATGGTCAGAACGAACTCCTCAACATCCATGGCTTCTATTATTGATATCAATATAGGCAGATGTGACGGCTCGCAGCCGGCCATAACGCAGTTGGCCGCGATCTTTTCCACTGTGGCCAATCCCATGCCGGGCTGCATTTTAAGGATGACTTCATGACGGCCGCGTTTCGTGCCGGTCAGCATGCGCTCAACAGCTTCCTCGGTGGGCGGGATTATCGGGAAGCCGTCTCCCCAGCCGTGTTCAATAAAGTAACGGTTGAGATTGTAGCCCCAATCGAAGTAATCTTCTCCCTCGATCGTTATGCGTTCCGGCTCGACAAGATGTTCCATAGGAACTTCTTTTTCCGGTTTGTCTGATTTAGCGGCGTCACCGGGTTTTTTCTTCGGCGGGAAGAGAAGTTCTCCGTCGTGAGTCAGGCCGTAAACAACGTCGTCATAGAGCGATTCGCCGGTCTGGGCAACTTCTTCCTCAGGCATCTCGGTGAAGGGATGGGGCATTACCACCATGCGGGCTTTCGGCAGGCCTCTGGTCTTGAATTCTGATTTGTTGATCGGTACAAATCCTTTTGCTACGATTCCAACGGTCGGAAGACCCATTCTTTCTAAGGAGCTTACGTCACGCGTAAGCCATGCTGTGCAGGATCCTCAATCACCGGTGGTGGCGATAGCGGCTTCGCACTTCGCCTCAGCTACTCTGGCATATACTTCATCGCCGTGGGGCCATCCCTGAGTAAATAATTCTGTCTCGACTCCGTATTCTTTTTTCAGGCGGGCAGCTATCGCGTTTAACGCTATGTCGCCCTTGGCCTTTCCGTTCCACCATAACGCTATTTTTTTGCCCTGAAGGCTGCTGAGGCTTGCCGCCGGCGTTATGGTCCCGTTGTCAAATTTTGCGACGGGATTCACTATTTCTGCAGATACTTTTGACATTCTTTTTCCTCCTTGAAACACAAACAACGCAATTAACATAATCCTTCGATTCTGTTGTTATTTTTGCGCCTGTTCCCTGACCTCCTTTCTTTGATCTGGTCAAAAGACTTAATTAAAAAAGACACATCGAGCCCCGCTTCTTACGGGGCTTAAACCAATGATATTTTAATAAGAGGTTAGAATATTGTCAATATAGCTTACGAGATAGTTATCTATTATTAAAATATAGCATGATATCTAATATGTTATCATTATGGATAATATTATCTGTAATGCGGGTTGTTGTTCATGGAGAAGATGATTGTTGTCATTTTAATAACCTTATATGATTTGTAAGCATATATTCAAGGCAGACCAACAACGTAAGACGGTGACAGCTCTGTGGGAAGATCGGCAGAGAGATAACGGAATGACTACGACGGTATAAAATGCTGCCGGCTCTCTTATTGCAGCGGCATTACGCTTTACCCTGTTTATTTATATGTGATTGTGGTGTTTAAGAAGCGCGGAGACCGTTGAGATCCCGCTGAAACTTGACATTTATACACGCGTAGGGTATAAATACAATCGTTGCGCGGGTGGGAAGCCTTCTGCGGACATTGAGAAGAACAGAGAAGATACAGATAAGCCAAGCGAAGACAAGTTGAAGAATATTATTTGTATATTCGAAGCTTTGTCGATGCGGCAAAGCTTTTTTTGTATGTATTCATGTATGAAAAACGGGAGGCAAAGTTATGACAGTGAAGGTCTGCATGGGCAACGAAGCGATAGCGCTGGGCGCACTTGCCGCCGGAGTTTCTGTAGCTGCGGGATATCCGGGCACGCCCTCGACGGAGATAATCGAAACGCTTGCGCATCTTCACAGGCCCGGCGTCAGCGTTCAGTGGTCTGTCAATGAGAAAGCCGCCCTTGAAGTCGCGGCGGGAGCCGCCTATGCAGGGGCCCGTTCACTCTGCACGATGAAGCAGGTCGGGCTGAACGTCGCCTCTGACCCTCTGATGAGCCTTTCCTACATAGGCGTAAAGGGCGGCATGGTCATAGCAGTGGCGGACGATCCGGGGCCGTGGTCCTCTCAGACGGAGCAGGATACCCGCGGATTTGCAAAACACGCAAATCTGCCTGTATTCGATCCATCTTCTCCCGAAGAGGCATATATGATGGTCCGGACGGCATATGAATTCTCGGAAAAGTATTCGCTGCCGGTGTTCATGCGCCCCACGACGCGCGTATGCCACGCAAGCGCCGACGTCGAACTCAGCGAGCCCGCCGAGATCAAAAAGCCCGGCGGCTTTGAAAGGCGCCCGGAGTGGTGCATATTCCCGGCTCTTTCCTACAGACGTCACGGAGAGCTTGAAGTCAAGCAGTACGAAATGGCGCGCGACTTTGACAGCATGCCGTACAACAGGATAGAAGGCAGCGGACGCAAAGGGGTGGCAGTCTCCGGCGTTTCTTATCTCTATGCGAAGGAAGCCGTCTCGGAGCTGGGCGCGGACGTTGCGCTCTATAAAGCAGGAACTCCCTATCCGCTGCCCGAAAAGATGACGAAGGATTTCCTTGCATCTGTGGATTCGGTGCTTGTGATAGAAGAGCTTGATCCGGTCGTTGAGGAACAGCTTTTGATAGAAGCAGCTGGGAAAGTGCCTGTACTGGGCAAACGCAGCGGAGATATGCCTAAAAACGGCGAATATTCCTTTGAGATCGTAAAAGAAGCCCTTATAAAATACCTGGCGCTGCCGCAGCCGCAGCCGGAAAAAGAGGCCGAAGCGCTTCCTCAGCTGCCGGTGCGCCCTCCGGTACTCTGCGCCGGCTGTCCGCACAGAGCCTCCTTCTATGCGGCGAAGGTCGCTTCAAAAGGCTTCAAAAAGTCCGTTTACTGCGGCGATATCGGCTGCTATACGCTGGGCAACGCAGCTCCGCTCAACATGGTAGACACCTGCCTCTGCATGGGCGCGGGGATAACTCTTGCCCAGGGCATCGCCCTTGCGGATAAAGATGCTACATGCTTTGCGTTTATCGGAGATTCAACATTCTTCCATACAGGCATACCGGGAGTCATAAATGCGGTATATCAGGGAACGGATATCACGATGATCGTGCTTGACAACCATACGACCGCGATGACGGGACATCAGCCGCACCCGGGCACGGGGAAACGCGCAGACGGCTCCGGCGCGCCGGCGCTTGATATAGAGACGCTGCTTCGGGCATGCGGCGTGGAACATGTTTCAAACGTTGACCCGTTCGATTTCCCTGCGACTGTAAAAGCGATAAAAGAAGCGGCGGAATTCCAGGGAGTCTCGGCGGTGATAGCAAGGGCCCCGTGCATAGCCCAGATAAAAAAACCGGCCACTGTGCGTTTTGTGAATAACGGATGCATCAAGTGCGGCAGGTGCGTGGCCGAGATAGGCTGCCCCGCGATAACGCCTGACAATACGGGGCTCGCCGTCATCAACGCGCCGCTCTGCACGGACTGCGGTCTCTGCGCGTTTGTATGTCCGGTATCCGCAATAGAGAGAGGTGAAAGAAATGCCGATTAGCATAGTCATAACCGGAGTAGGCGGGCAGGGAACGCTGCTTGCGTCAAAGATACTGGCCGCTGCGGCCGGTGCAAAAGGGCTGTTCGTCCGTACCTCTGAAACGATAGGGATGGCGCAGCGCGGAGGCTGCGTATCGAGTCACCTGCGCATAGATGCGAAAGATCTTTCTCCTATAATACCGGAACATCACGGGGATATCCTGCTTGCGTTCGAACCGGCTGAAGCTGTTCGCATGCTGCCTAAGATGAAAGAGTCCGCCGGATGTGTGGTAAATACAGACTGTGTCATACCGACAAACGTCGCGCTGGGCAGAGGGGTATATCTGGAAAAGGAATATCTTGAGCTGCTTAAGAAAAAATTCCCGAAAGCGGTCTTTATTGAAGGCGCGCGCGCGGCGCTTGCAGCGGGCGATATCAGAACGCTTAATGTAGTTATACTCGGAGCCGCATCCGGCGCAGGCATCCTTCCTTTTTCCGCCGATGAGATATTATCCGCGATGCAGGCATGCGTTAAGCCGAAGCTGCTTGCGATGAACGAAAAGGCTTTTGAAGCGGGCATTGCGGCTCCCGGCGTCCGATGGTGAAGCGGCAGCCGCTGAATGAAGGTTCCGGCTGCTTTCGGGCCGGTCATGGATATATTTATTGCAGGATACCCAAAGAAGGAGAGAAAAACAGATCATGAACGAACTTACGATAATGAGCCGCTGCTTTGATCAGGTACGCCGCGTTGCCAAACTTAGCCCGATGTATCAGAAAAAATTCGCCGGCATTCCTGTCGAAACG
This sequence comes from Synergistes sp., assembly GCA_016288355.1. Classification (GTDB taxonomy): domain Bacteria; phylum Synergistota; class Synergistia; order Synergistales; family Synergistaceae; genus Synergistes. The sequence goes on along the minus strand of JAEEYY010000157.1, from coordinate 6,625 downwards.
ATGATGACGAAAGAGGACTTCGAAACTCTGCCCTTTACCACAAAACAGGATCTGCGCGACGCATATCCGATGGGCATGCAGTGCGTGCCGAATGACAAGATAGTGCGCGTGCACTCCTCGTCCGGAACGACCGGAACTCCCGTCATAATACCCTACAGCGCGCAGGACATTGAAGACTGGGCTGTAATGTTTGAGCGCTGCTACCAGTTTGCCGGCGTAACGCCGGAGGACCGCGTGCAGATAACGCCCGGCTTTGGTCTGTGGACAGCCGGACTCGGTTTCCAGGCCGGGGCGGAACGTCTGGGCGCAATGGTCATACCGACAGGCGCAGGCAATACAGACCGGCAGCTTCAGCTGATGCGCGATCTTAAGGCTACAGTTCTTACCAGCACATCTTCCTATGCCCTTGTCATAGCGGAAGAGGTAGACAAGCGCGGCATGAGGGATCAGATATGCCTCAAGCGCGGCATATTCGGCTCTGAGCGCTGGGGCGACAAGATTCGCGAAAGGATATATGAGACGCTGGGTATAGAATTCTTTGATATCTACGGCCTTACGGAAATATACGGACCGGGAATCGCGATAGACTGCAGCTGCCATACCGGCATGCACTACTTCAACGATTATTTGTACATTGAGATAATTGACCCGGATACCGGGAAAGTGCTGCCGGACGGTGAGCAGGGAGAAATAGTTATCACGACCTTCCGCAAGGAAGCTGCTCCGCTGATTCGCTACCGCACGAGAGACATATCGCGCATCATACCGGGCGAATGTCCCTGCGGCTCGCGCTTCCCGCGTCTGGATCGCATAGTCGGCCGCAGCGATGATATGATAAAAGTAAAAGGGACCAATATCTATCCTTCGCAGGTTGAGGAGATACTTAAGAATATCGAAGGCTTCTCCAGTGAATACCGCATCATACTCGAGAACAAGGATCTGCGCGACCGCATGATAGTCCAGGCAGAGATGAAGGACGGCTATGATCCTGACGCCCTTGCGGAAGCGCTGCTTCGCGGATGCAAGTCGGGGCTCGGGATACGCGTCGTACCCGAAGTTATGAAACTGGGCGAACTGCCGCGCAGCGAAAAGAAGACGCAGCGCGTTATAGACAAGAGGTATTAAGACGGTCTTTGCGCACAAAAAGAGGCAAAAAAGCTGCCGCACGCATTTTATCGCAGTGCGGCAGCTTTTGCTTAAAACGGCGCATGAATGGAAAGACTTCCTTTTTCGTTTCAAGCCCGGCATGTTTTCCGGTACCGCACGCCGAACATCTTTTTGTCGCTCTATGCGCATTCTGCATCAAATATTTGTGATTTTTTTAATATTAATACAAATGAATAATAGCGGGCATGCGTTCTCTGTGTTAAAATTCTTCTATTGGGGATATGCGCGGCAGGATTGCTGTGCCGCGTATATAAAAATGTATAACACAGTGGAGGGATCAGAGTGAAGATCATTCATTACAACGCCGAAAAGTGTGTCGAATGCGGCGCATGTATGGAGGCGTGTTCCGCGGCGTATTTCAAGGAGAAATCGCCGGAGCTTTCCAGGATCAAGATCAACAACAATACCGGATTTGTCAGCGCTAACGTATGTTCGCAGTGCGGAGCCTGCATAGCGGTCTGCCCGACCCAGGCGCTTGAACGCGACGCCAACGGTGTGGTGCAGGTGCGCAAAGAGAAGTGCACGTCATGCCTTATGTGCGTCGGTTACTGCCCCGCCGCGTCTATGTTCTTCAACGGTGATAAACAGACGGAGCCATTCAAGTGCATCGCCTGCGGTATCTGCGCGCGCAAATGTCCGACCGGCGCGCTCGAACTGATCAATGTGCCTGCCAAGGCGTAGAGGAGGGGCCGATATGTCGAAAACACCGATGAAACTTCTTGCCGAATGGTCTTATGAGCCGGCCAAAATACACCGCGGATATTCCCGCGAGACGCTTTATGTCGGTCTCGGCAATAAGGACGGCAATTACAAGTTCGAGAAACGCCCCGTCTCCGATGACATGATAGAAAAGTTCACAGGGGGGCGCGGTTTCGGGCTCAGACTGCTCTGGAACGCGGTGACGGAAAATACCAAATGGAACGACCCGGAGAACGAATTAGTTATAGCCGGCGGTCCTTTCTGCGGCATCACGCAGTATCCGGGCGCAGGCAAGTGCTATTCGGTATTCCTTTCTCCCGCTACAAAGCAGACCTATAACAGCAACGCGGGCGGATATTTCGCGCCCTTCCTGAAGTTCTCCGGTTTCGACGCGATGGAGCTTCAGGGCAAAGCCGACAGACCCGTAGTCGTTTTCATCGACGGCGACAATTATAAAGTGCAGATATTCGAGTCAAATCTCCCTGACATCAACGCATATGCGGTCTCCGAGGATCTGCACGAATATTTCGCGAAGGACGAAGCCGACAAACGCACGATATCGGTAGTATCGACCGGCATCGGCGCGCGCACGAGCTACTGGGCCGGTCTGGACTTCAGCTTCTATGACCTGCGCCGCAAGGTCGCACGCCTGAAACAGGCCGGGCGCGGCGGCGGCGGCACGGTCCTCTACGATAAGGGCGTCGTGGCTATTGTCGTGAAGCGCACGCACTTTACCGGACTTGAGAATGATCCTGCCGATGTAAAGACTATCCAGCGCTGCGGCACGAGCCTGCATAAACGCATCCACGATCTTGATGACGGACAGTGCAAGATGCGTACAGCAGGTACGGCGCACCTTACCGAGATAATGGACGCCTATAAACTGCTGCCGGTGCACAACTATAAGTTCGGCTGCCATAAAGATATCGATAATATCAGTTCCGAAGCCTATATCAAGCTCTTTACGCAGGGCATGGCGGACGGCTGCTGGTACGGCTGCTCGCTGGCCTGCGCGAAGGGCGTCGACCACTTCCGCCTTGCCACCGGCCCATGGAAGGGCAGGGAGGTCACAGTCGACGGCCCTGAGTACGAGACGGCGGCGGGACTTGGTGCCAACCTCGGCATCTTCGACCCGCTCTGGACGATCGAAGCTAACTTCTACGCCGACCATTACGGCCTTGATACGATATCCCTCGGCACAGGCATGGCTTTTTACTGCGAATGCTACGAGCTGGGGCTGATCAATAAGGAAAACACGCACGGCCTCGATCTGAACTTCGGCAACAAAGACGATATAATGGAGCTGCTGCACCGCATAGCCCACGGCACCGACGAATTCGCGATAGCCTGCGGACACGGTGTTGAAGAAGCCCGTGTCTACTTCTCGGAGCACTACGGCGCGGATCTTGCCACGATGAAGAAAATAGGCATGGTCTGCCAGGGGCTTGAAGCTTCCGAATACCGCTGCCAGGAATCGATAGCCCAGTGGGGAGGCTACTTCCTTACGCTCAAAGGGCCGCAGCACGACGAAGCCTGGCTGATATTCATGGATATGGTCAACAAACAGCTGCCGACCTACGAAGACAAAGCCGAAGCCCTCTTCTTCTTCCCGAACTTCCGTCTCTGGTTCTCGCTGCAGGGGCTCTGCAAACTGCCGTGGAACGACATCGAACCCGCCGACAACGGCGTCAGATACAAGGGACTCGAGGCTGCGCGCGTACCGGAGCATCTGCAGAACTACCTTGATATATTCGAAGCGATAACCGGCAAGCATCTGACGCGTGAAGGAATGATCGAGCAGTCCGAGAAGGTCTATAACTTCGAAAGGATCTTCAACCTGCGCATGGGCAGAGGCACGGCGAAGTACCATGATGCGCCCGACCGCGGGCTCGGCCCGGTGTGGGAAGACGAATGGATGGCGCGTCCCGAATACTTCGATGAAAAACTTAAGGAATTCGGCGAGAACATCGAAGGTCTTTCCGTAAAGGAGAAGATAGCCCTGCTGCAGAAGCACCGCAGAAAGCAGTGGGAAGAACTTAAGCTCGCCGTCTATAAGCGCCGCGGATGGAACAAAAACGGCATACCGACGCTTGCGACCGTAAAGAGGCTCGGGCTGGACTATCCGGACGTCGTTGAGCTCTTAAAGAAAAACCTTAAGCCGGAGGATGAGTTTGTCGACTAAGACAAAGGGAGTGTGAGCCGCGCATGATAACCGTCAACGGGGAACAGATGGAATGGGAGGAAGGCCTTACCGTACAGCGCCTCCTTGAACTGAAAAAGTATAACTTCAAAATGATCGCGGTATGGGTCAACGATGAAGTTGTGACTAAGAGGCTGTACTCCGAGGCTAAGATCCCGGACGGCGCGGCCGTGCAGGTGATACACAACATAAGCGGGGGTTAAAGCGGCATAGCTGCCCCACGGTGATCTGAAAAGCTGCCTCACAGCATTTTTTTAGCTGTGGGGCAGCTTTTTCTTTGCATTTTAGCGCGTCCGTCATTATCAGCTTGACATAACGATGCCGCGCGTATAATATGATATAAAGTACATTTTTGTGTCCCGTATGTTCATATATCGGCTGCAAAGAGCGAAAAACCTCGCTGTCCTTGTCTGTTGCCTTTCGTGAGTACGGGACGTCTTTTTGCGCTCATTGTTTTTTGACGGCCGGCCTGTTTTATTACAAAAGGCCTGTGATTCTGAAGGAGGTACAAGCGATGTTTAAAGATGACCAGGACAGGAAAGCAAGGCTTCCCGAGCTTTGGGAAGCGCTTCTGACATTTGCCGTAATGATCTGTGTGATGGCTGTGGGAATCATTGTTTTTCACGCGGATCCTCATATGCCTATGTTCCTCGGAACGCTCTTTGCGGCCGTGATGGCGCTTCGTCTCGGCTTTAAATGGAGCGACGTGGAAAAAAGCATGTTCGACGGCATCTACCGTGCTCTTCAGGCGGTAATAATACTCGCGACTGTAGGTATACTTGTCGGCGTCTGGCTGGTTTCCGGTGTGGTCCCGACAATGATCTATTACGGGCTGCAGATACTGAACCCCTCTATTTTCCTTGTGGCGGCGCTCTTGATATGTTCCATAACTTCTCTTGCCACAGGGACTTCCTGGGGGACCATGGGAACCATGGGAATAGCTCTTATGGGCGTTGCGATGGGTCTCGGCTTTACGCCGGGAATGGCGGCCGGCGCCATAATATCCGGCGCTTATTTCGGCGATAAGATGTCTCCGCTGTCAGATACCACTAACTTGGCTCCGGCAATGGCCGGGACCGACGTCTTCACTCATGTAAAATTCATGTTCCCCTCGACGGCGCTTACATATTTGATCTGCATCGCTTTATTTGCGTTCTGGGGCATGGGACATGGCGGAGAATCGGATCTCAGCAAGATAAACGCCATACAGGAGGGGCTCCTGTCCCTTTTCCGCATAAATCCGCTTCTTCTTCTGCCGCCGCTGATCGTTATTGTAGCTATTGCCTTTAAGATCCCGGCGATACCGGAGATAGTTCTGGGCATACTTGCCGCAGGAGTGCTCGGGCCTCTTTTCCAGGGCGCAAACTGTACATTCGGCGATATGCTGTCGTGCGGCATGAACGGTTTTGAAGCGAAGACCGGTGTTGAAGACCTTGATTCGCTGCTTTCATCCGGCGGGCTCATGTCGATGATGTTCTCGATCTCAATGACTATGCTTGCCATGATGTTCGGAGGGATAGTGGAGTCGACCAAACAGCTTGACGTCGTCATAGAACGCCTGCTCAGGCATATCCGCAACGATAAGCTTCTTGTCGGCGTGACGGAGCTGACCTGTTTTGCCTCCAACGCCACGATGCCGGAGCAGTACATTTCTATAATACTTCCCGGCCGCATGTACGCCAAAGCATATGAAGAGCGGGGCATAGCGCCGGAGACGCTGTCAAACGCTCTGGAGGGAGCGGGGACGGTCTCTTCCGCGCTGATTCCGTGGAATACCTGCGGAGTCTATATACTGGGGGTGCTCGGCGTCGGAGTTGCAGACTATCTGCCGTACGCGGTATTCAACTGGATGATGCCGCTCGTCGTTTTCGTGCTGGCGCTTGCCGGCATAACGCTGCGCTACAGGAACGGAACAGCGCCGCAAAAAGCCGCGTGATCAAGAAAACAGAAAGGGTAAAAGCCGGGTGACCGATCATACTAATATATACCGGTCACCCGCAGCTCTTTAACGCAGTTTTTTGCCGCAGCCTGACTGACCTTGACATATAAAGCGGCGGCGGGTAGTATCACAGCAGCCATTTTCTTAAAATATAATTCTGTAATAAGAAGTGATGCTTTATGTACAGATATCCATTGCTTGAGATAGACAGGAGCGTTATCAGGCGCAATGCCGGCATTATCCTCCGGGAATGCAGGAAAAGAGGCATTGAACCTTTTGCCGTGATCAAGGGCTTCAACGCCATCCCCGAGGTAACGGCCGCTATAGCGGAGGCCGGCTATAAAACGCTCGCAAGTTCAAGACTGGCGCATCTTGCGGCAGCGAAAGAAGCGGGGCTGCCGGTGAAAACGCTGGGGCTGCGCATCCCCATGCTGTCCGAAGCGGATGACGTCGTTAATGTATGTGATATCAGCCTTAATTCACAGGCAGAGACACTTAGTGCCCTTGACCGCGCGGCAGCGGCCGCGGGCAGAGTCCATAACGTGATCCTGATGAGGGATCTCGGGGATCTGCGCGAGGGGATCTTTGACAGCGGCGAGTTTATAAGGACCGCCGTCTAT
>JAEEYY010000156.1 GCA_016288355.1 Synergistes sp. | reverse complement strand
GCGACGACATCGACGTCAATCTTGGCGATTACGACTACTGGCTGCCTGAGGAAGCAGAAAGTGAAACGGACAGTGAGAAAACGTTGGCAGTCAGTGGGAAGTAACGTCAACGCTTAAAAAAGAGGCCGTTTCGTCGCGTCATTGACGGACGAAGCGGCCTCTTTTGATGACAGTACTCATGCTGTTTTTCGTTAATACTATAGCACTTTAAAACATAGTAGATCTGGGAATGGCCGACTTCATGACCGACAGCATTCTGATACTCAGGGGCCATTTCTTTTACGGTGACTACCTGTTCTTGCTGGGCTTTTTCGACAAATGGTTTGAGCACTTCAGCTTCTTGCTCGACGCTCATATACCGTCTGATGTCCATGTAGAGGCACTGCGTCATATACGAGAGTCTGTGCTGGATATACTGGGAAACGATCTTGCTTACGGTGATTCGGTGATATTCAGTAAGTTCGCTGATTTCAGGCAATGTTTTGCCATCTGCACGAAGGCACAGGACTTGGAGCCTCCTCTCAATTCTCTTGTTTTTGGTATGTTTACGCGCTGCTTCTATTTTGACTTTTTGTTCTGCTGTGATCTCGTTCTTTCTGATCATTGTTCATCACCCAAGACAACTATATTACTTTTATCCATTATTAGCAATTTTATTCGGAAGTAGAATCAACCACTCATGATTGGTTTTGATCTTATTGATTGGTTCTGCTCCGCGCATCGCGCAGCCGCGGGGCACAGCACTGACTGGTGCCTTGAACTATCTGAAAATATCGAATAACTGCCTGTTTAACTCCCTGGCTCGTGGGAAGTCTTTCGATCCACGAGCCAGAGCATATTCTGCATCTGAGAGAACAATGTAACTATTTGGAATCGCTAGTGTTGAAACTGCTGAGCTGATAATCTCCCTTTTGAATGACAAAATCGACATTCTTACCAGAGTCGCCTTTTACCCGAAAACTGACAAAATTGTTATCGGGATGCCCTGTGTCATAGTACTTAACAGAAGCGGAAAGTTCCGCGAGCATGTCATCATAGGTAGCAATAATAAAGTGGTTGTATTCGTCAACACAGGCGCCAGAGACAACAGGATAGTAAGTGCCGTCCATGTTTTTTTCGGTTTGCGGTCATCATAAACAATTTTGGAGTGCAGCTCATTCGAGTTCCTGACTTTACTGAACGGGATCGCGCCATTAGCGCTTTCCTTTGCGATTTCATGAACAAGACTCAGAACAACCAGACCTTCGGTGTTGAGCATGTGATAAAAACTCCTTTCAATGTGTAAATTCGACCTCAGAAGTTTGTCTCAGCGTTGGATTTTGATTGGCAAATGAGTATTAATATTCAATTCTGAAAAGTAGATATGCCCATCATCAATGAAAAATTCCACACTGTTCTCTGCCTCATCTTTAGCGGTAAAAGTGATAAAACTACTGAGCCCCCAATCCTCATGTCCTTCTATCACCCTACACCGAACGGTCACTCCAGTAAGAAGCGAGTCGTAAGAAAAAAAGGCTTTATGATCAGCATCATAAAAAACAACAGGATAATAGTCGTCTTTTTCAGGCTTACTGTCATCGTAAATGATTTTGTCTGAATCTTCGGAAAGCTTGTATTTACTAAGTGGAACGAATCCGTTTTCTGTTCTATCTGCAAGATTAAGCATGAGATTAAGTGCAGACAGGCCTTCAATGTTCTTCATGAAAAACTCCTTTCAGAATGTAATTTCAATCACACTAGATAGCCTGAGACTGGTAAATGCCTGACAGAGATTAGCTCTGTGCGGGCATGGGATCACGTCTTACCTGAACAATCAGCTTTTGGATCTCGTTTTTCTGGCAAACAGGACGCGTGTCAGGCTTGTCGAGCTCGAACACATAAATGTCATCACTGTTGTAGGTCACCAGCAGACCGTCAATGATCTCAACGGCTTCAGCGTCGGTGCTGATCGTGCTGTTCCCCAAAACACAGAACAGGACATGCTTACTGTTCCGCGGCTCGTCAATGACTTCGATAAGCCCTGTTTCACCGAGGAGCCGGGGAAATCTCTTTTCCGCGGCTTCCTTCTCGTTTCTCTTTATTCGCGCAACAGCCATAAGTTTCCCGAAATAATAATTTGACATGTGGTAAACATCTCCTTTTAGTGAATTGATCTGCTCTTCCTGAACTGATACCAGTATACATGAGGGTTAGCGAACATTCGGCAGTGTTTCCCGGTTTGTAATAATAGGTTTTCGAGCAGACCTGAGGAAGAGCACATGTTCAATTTTTGTAGACATCTCAACTGAGCTGGTTATGGTTGGTTTTGACTTTATTGATTGGTTCTGTTCCGCGTTGGTTCTGCCGATAACAGCGCAGCGGCAACAAAAGCGGCGCCCCGAGGTATTTCACCGTCAGAGCGCCGTGCGAAAGGAGCATTGGAGCATTAGAAAGGCCCATCCACCTCAGCAGCCTCTTTATCGGCCTCTTTCTTCAACACCTTTTTAAGGACCCTGTTACAGTAAGAGAATTCCTTTTTCTCACAGAGCCTGGACAGAGCAGAAGCAGAGAACATCTTCAGATCCTCAATTTTCTTTGACCGAAGGAATTCTTCATCGACGACAAACGTGGTATTACGCTTGTCGCCGAGCAGAAAAAGCGGCAGATCCAACACATCGTGCAGAAGCGATTTAAAGGAGCGTGCCCCGATCCCGGAGAGAGACGCCGCCAGGATCACCAGGTCAACGACCGTATTTGAGAGCAGTAACGAGTTGTGATAGAACCGGAAGAACTGTTCCATCTCAAGCAGCGGAGAATCTTCCGAATCGAGAAGAATGCGACGGTAGTCCTCCTCAGTGAGTGCATTGACCTGGCATCGCAGCGGAATACGCCCCATGAGCTCGCGCCGAAAGCCGAAGTCAATAAAATCCTGAAGCTGCGGCTTCCAGACTTCAGCCTCACTCCCGGTTTCGACACCATTGCAATCACCGAAGAAGCAGTTATCGCATGAGGTTGAACCAAGCCCTTCAAACGCACCGAGGCAAAGGAAGAGGATGCCAGAAGTATCGATCATCACAGATTCCTCTTTTCCGCTTGCGTTTTGCCCCCAGCACCTGAATTGCCCTCCTTCGACGAAGGCCAGCAAGTCGTTCTGCAAGTTGTACATATACTGGGCGTTGTTCGTTTTTTATCTCCGCGTACACTTAACTTATCAAATTCGTCAATTACGATGATCCCAGCCTGTGCTCGGTTAAGGTCACGCTCAGCCTTCACATAGAGGTCGTAAAGGACTTCATTTAAGGACCTGCCATTCCCGGCGCCGCTGGGAATAAAGCCGGGCGCGTTTTCGATGGTCATAGGCAGGCCGGTGTACTCAGCCAGACGTTTGATGATGGCCGTCTTGCCGCATCCGGACGGACCGTAGACAAGGACATTGGGCGCGATACCGGATATATCAGGGGCGCGTTTGCGCATCTGGTACCGCTGGAGATGCATGGATACGGCAGTACAGAGCGTCATTTTTGCCTCATCCTGACCGATGATGTAGCGGTCAAGGTGGCGTTTAAGCGCGGTTGCGGACGTGATCTGCCCATAGGCGGTCCGCGTATAAAAATCTTCTCTGGACATAAAAACACTTCCTCCATTTCATTATTCCTCTTCACTTTGGGGGCAAAATCGGCGGGCCGGTCAGATTTGCGGCGACGTCGATTTTGCCCTTAGGAAGGGTTGATGACATGATCGGCGAAACACGAAATACTCTAAATCGCTGTTGGCGTGTCGCTCGATCTGCCGCAATTAAAGTGTACTACGAGGATTTACAGCGAAGTGTGCAGTTACTGTGGGTTTTGATAATTGGTTTTGAGAATAATTAAAGGGAGGCGCTCACATAAGCTGTGAACGTCTCCCTTCAGTGTGAGAGATTATAAGATGTGCTTATTATCGGTACGATAACGGGCGGGCTCGGCGCCGCATCACCGACGGAGAAAATTTCGTGTTGAACCCGTCGGATAGGCTTTCCGTGATCCCCTGTCTCTTTCCGGCCTGTTTGTTCATCACGATCATCCAGAATATCACTTTCGAAACCGCGCGAACAGGTGACGTGACGCTTAACCACACGGCCGACAATACCATGATCGCCCCTGCCGAAGTTTGTATAGTGACAGGCTCATCGAAAAGAAGCGCTCCCAATGCGATCGCTGTCAGCGGTTCGATCAAAGTGGCGAATGAGGCTGTTACCGCGCCGGCATAGCGGATGCCGCGATTCAGCAGATAATAGCCGATCAACTCCACGATCCCATGCCCCAGGCTGATCGACCACAGCGACGATGACCACGGCAGTGATATTCCATTACCTGTGGTGCTCCACAATAGACCGGCAAGCAGTCCACCAATGTTGATGTATACGAGCGCCGTCAGCGTAGAGGTACTGCCATCCTGGAGCAGTTCGCTGCCGATGATGAACGCGCAGTAAGAAAAAGCCGACGCAAAAGCGCAGAGACATCCGACTGGGCTGTTTGAAGAGAAAAATCCGCTTTCAAGAGACGTAAAAGCGATTCCAGCGACAGAGAGAAACGCCGCGCACAGGAGTGAGGGGGAGGGCCAGTGTCTGGACTGGATAAGGCAGACGACCGCTACAAGCGTTGGGTAGAGAAAATGAATGACGATTGCCGCTCCTGTAGGGATCAGACGATACGCACCAGTGAGCAGCAACGGTGTTGCGCCGAGTCCTAGGGCTCCGCAGAGGATGAACTGCGCTGTGCGTTTGACGCCTGGAAAGAGGCGCATATGACGATGCAGACACAGAAGCACGCAGATTGCGATGCTCTCTATACAAGGAATAATAACGCAGGCGGCCTGTGAGACACCGCTGAGCAGCAGAGTTCTCAGAAAAGTAGGAACGGCACCAAATAAAGCGGCTGCACCAATACATAAGAATGTGCCGTAACCGGTTTTTTTGTTCATGAAAAACACCTTCCTAGCGCTATTGTCCGTCAAAACGAAAGAGCGTGAACCGACTTGACAGCCAACAGGTTAAAAAACGAGACCGCCCGTAAAGTACGGACAGCCCCGTCTAGTTCCGGATTATTAAGGAAACGCCGATTGATCTGCCAGCGGACTCGACGAAATTCCATGGCAGTTCATTGGACTCATCTAATCACTGTTTCCTCAAAAACTATGCGGGGATCACTCCCAGCAACAGGCAGCCGGTGAATGCCACCCAGCAGATACCGATGCCCCAGCCGAGCGAGAAACGCATGTGGTCTTTCAGGTCGATGCCAGCCAGACCGAGAGCGATGTACATGGCGGGCGTTGTAGCGGAAACGTACACGCGCGGAGAGAAGTTCATCAAGTACGACGCGCCGACCTGCAACTTGCTGAAGTTCTCTGCGCAGATCGTGTGGATCACCGGCAGAATTCCGTTGCACGTTGAGGTGTGTCCCAGTCCAATAGTGGAAAGCGGCGCCCACAGATATGCCATGAATGTGTTCAGGTGGCGCGACACCGAGCCGCTGACAAGATCTTTGATGAGCGACGACATGGATTTCAGCATGGGACTGTTGTTGAGGATACCCACGTCGATACCGGACGCAAACACTACAGCCACCAGAGTCATGACTGTGGGGGCGTATGCCTGAATTCGCGCCGCCTGCGCCTTTGCGCCGGGATAATTGAGCATCAGGGCGACATCACCGGCAATGGCAAAGATAAGATACAGCGGTACCTTTGGGAATGCGAATACAGACCACATCGTCACGACGATCAGCACCAAGTTGATCCAGAACATCTTCGGGCGTCGCAGCTCCTGCTTTTTCGGATCGCTGGAAAGCGACTGCTCGATCATATCGCGTAGATTCATTCCCTCAGGAGCGCCCGCGCCGCGCTTGATCTCACGCGAGGCAAAGAATTGTGACATAAGCACACAGCAGAGCAGCGCGATGATCCAACCAGGCAACGCTGTCGTAAACACTTCGGCAGCCGTCAGCCCCATGCCCGCGGCGATGCGGCCAGCGTTGCCCGCCCAAGGTAGCATGTTCATCGTACCGGCGGTGATGGTGACAAGACAGACCAGCACGATGGGGCGCATCTTCATGCTGTTGTAGATGACCAACAGTGGGGGCACGACCAACAGGAAGGTCGTAGGTCCGGAGCCGTCCATATGCCCGACTATAGTTGCCACGACAGTTAGGAAGCACACAAGGCGCACGCTCTTGGCGCGTCCGAGCAGCTTGGAGATGATGACGTCGAAAACGCCGGTGTCCATCATGCAGCTGAAAAAGATGACCGCAAAAATGAACATCGCCGCGGTGGATACTTGCGACTGCATCCCTTTAAGCGCCCACGCCCCCAGTTCGACGGGCGTGGCGCCGATGGCCAGACCGAAGATCACAGGAATGATCGTCAGGCCGACGACGGGGCTCATTTTGCCCCAGACGAGGAACAGCGTGATGCTGAGCATCAGTGCGAAACCGCACAGACCGTAAGCAGTGACAGACATGTGATAAGACCTCCTGTTTTAGTATTGGGCGCGAAGCGCCTGTTCGCATATGAAAAAAGCGCTACAAAATGTACTCTTCGTATTCGTTTTCACAGGGATTGCCCCAGGCCATTAGAACACGTCCCTCCGTCAGGTCGTAGATCATAGAGGCGATGGTCTTCAGCCCCTCAGCTTCGCAGTGGTTGCAGACAGATTCTGTATCGCCGTAATGATCACGCAGACACTCCTGCACGTATCCGATATCGATATGCCCGCGGCGTTTCTTGAACAACTCGTTCAGCCGCTGCGCTCGAAAGTGACGGTGATGCCCCTTGCTGGCGGGGATGAAACGATCGAGTGTCGGATCGCAGACCATGTCGTTGGCTTTGGTCAGCACGCCGCGCGTCGGCTCGATAAAGAAGTTTTCACGAGGAGTCGTCTCAAACACGATCGCTTCGCCGTCTTTGGACGCGATCAGGTAGTTGAGCGCGATATCAGGATGAAATTCGCGCACGAGTCGTGTCGCTTCCTCAAAAGAGCGGCAGCTGAGCAGTCGTCTGCGCACGAAGTTGGTTGGCGCAGCGAGTCCGGGACCGTCGAGCACTGACAACAATGTCGAACAGTTCAGCGAAAGGCCGTGTGTGTTCATGCCGTTGCGGATCAGCTGGGCCGGTTCCGATAGGCCGACGATCCGAGTGCCGTTTTTCTCGTCGATGTGCAGCACATACAGATCGTCCTCGACGAACTTGTCCTTGTCCCAGTTTTGACCGCTCAGCGCATGACCGTCGGCGGTCGCCTCGGGCAGGAGCGCGAAACAGGTGCATTCTGCGTCGCTTGCCTCTGCAGGGGCAACGTGATGCGCATCGGCGGATTTTTTCAGCTTCAGCAGCTCATAACGCGAATTGAGCACCATCACTACGCCCAGAGAAACATCCGCTCCTGCAGCTATGCCTCGCGCTTCCTGCATCAAATCCGGCATCTGCGCATCAAGGCCGGGCACGTACTTCAGCGCCAGCATCTGGGCTTCGTCCCAGGTGAATCCTTTGCGGGCAAAGGATTTTTTGTACCCTTCGCAGATGCGCAGAACAAGATCGCGTACCTGCGATCCATGCTGAAAGCCGCGCTCAAACGGATCGGCAGAACTGATGAAGACTTCCTTGAAACGTCTTTTAGCCATGAAACCTCTACCTTTCTGTTGAATCTGAAAACTCATTTCCTGATGTAATAGTAAACGTTCCCTTCGCATTTTTCCAATACCAAAAGAGAAAAATGATATAATTTGATGTTATATCATGGTGACTGAAATCGGAGGGGGAATGTGCATGAACAGGGAGATTGAATATGTTGTTGCGATCGCTGAACACCGCAGTTTTTCCGTTGCCGCGGCGGAGCTCCACGTCTCGCAGCCGGCGCTGAGCAGGCTGGTCGGGACCCTTGAGGAGCGACTGGGACTGAAGCTGTTTGAGCGGAAAAGTCACGGAGTCGTGCTGACACATGCTGGCGAACGCTATTACAAAGGGGCGCTTGAAGTGCTTAAAAAGGAACGCGCGCTCGCTGCAGAGATGGAACGACTGAGACTGGCGAACGCGTCGGCACTGCGCGTCGGCATCATCCGTCATCCGGAACAGCGGTATCTGGCACAGTGCGTCGAGGAATTTCGGGCCCATCATCCTGGTATTGAGCTGAATATCATCGAACAGCTCTCCAGAGATGTCGAATGGGGCGTGCGCAACGAGAAATTTGACCTCGGCCTGATGTCGCCGCCGTATATTATGGAGAAGCTGAAGTACACCCCCTACGAGACAAGTCACCTGATCCTTGCTGTTCCGACGGATCGTTTGCCGCCAAGGCTGAAGGTGTACAACGATGACAGTCTGCCGTTCCCATGGGTAGATATCCGGGATTTTGCCAATACGCCTTTTGTCTTGCAGAGTCCTACGACGAGGTTACGCTCGTATATCGACAAATTCTTTGCACGTGAGTGCTTCACACCTCGCATCGGACTAATCACGCAAGGTTCATCCGACGCTCTGAGATTTGCTGTACAGGGAATGGGCGTCTGTGTGCTGACGCCCGGTTATGTATACCGAGTCCGGGCCGAGGGGCTCGTGAGCGTTTTCTGTATCGGTACGCCGCCGGCGACGGTCACTCACGGCGTCGTCGTGAAAAAAGGACGTACTCTGCCCCTCTGTGCGAACGACTTCATTCGCCTTTACTTTGCCAGCCGCGGCGAACAGCATGGGCATGAGCAGCTCTTTCCGAATGGCCATGAATAATAAGTACTGACTTGATCAGTTTTTACGGCTTGAATATAAATGAATTTGTCGTTTGTTGAAGAATCTCTAATGGGCAGCATACCACGCTAGATAGCTTATGATATCTGAGGTAGGTTACGGTTTCTTGTGAGGTAGTTCGGGCGAGGGAAGGACATCTTTGCTGTGCAGATGAAATTAAGGGTTTACCTTTCGACTCCACTGCGACTCCTCATGCGTTGAAGGCTGCGCGGCTGTCTAATTTGAACCAGTTCTTCCTCGTGTTCAGCCTTCGCTGTATCAACACGATGCCGCTGTTCTGCTGCTGAAAGTCCTCTGTCGATGTCGTCCGTCATGTCGCAATCTGTGACATCGATCTCAGCAGCCATTTCCGGCAAACCGAGTCTCGCAAAAAGAGCTTCAACTTCTGATCTCGATGCCGCAACTGGAACCGGTTTAATCGAATCTTTCCAGCCCCAGCCACTGTACATTTGATTGTCTCTAATGATCTCTTTGCGTTCCGCATCACGGTCAAGTATTTCAGCGGCGCGCCTCTCATCCTGGGTACTGAGTGCGAGAAGTTCCTGCAGCTCATCCGGTGAGAGAGATTCGTTCACGCTGATTTTCTGATTCTTCCGATCTTCACGCAGACGGTAGAGCTGCATATCAAGATCATGTTCTGCTGCTTTTCTGGCGTTGATGCGTTGCTCGCGTTCAGGCGGCAGGAAT
>JAEEYY010000155.1 GCA_016288355.1 Synergistes sp. | reverse complement strand
TGCCTGCTATATCGCCGAATATTACTCTGCGGTTATGCACGAGAGGCGACGATTCTATCTGGGCTCCGGCGTTATAGCGCCAGATGACCGCCTGGTGCTTGATGCGCGCGCAGTAGATCTTTCCGTCCTGGCTCGTGAAGTAAAGCAGTCCGTTCGCGACCGCAGGCGCCGACATTATCGGGCCGCCTACGATAGCGCGCCATTTGAGCTTGCCGGTGGCCGCGTCTATCGCGAACATCTTGCAGTTTTTGTTGCCGATATAGACGACGCCGTCCGCAACGACCGGGGAACCGGTGACGGCCGCGTCGGTCTGGAAGCTCCATTTCTGCCAGCCGGTACTGATCGAAACGGCGTATACATAGCCGTCGTTGGAGCCGAAATAGACGGTATCTCCGTCAACTGCCGGGGAGCTCTGAATGCTGTTGTGCGTGGTGAACTTCCATATCAGCCTGCCGTTTTCCGCGTCGAGGCAGTAAAGCCTGCTGTCAAAGCCCCCGAAAAATACCTTTCCGTTTACTACCGCGGGTGCTGACGTTATCCAGTTTTCCGTTTCAAAGCGCCAGATATCGTTTCCATATGCGTCGGTCGCGAAGAAATTGCCGTCGTTCGTGCCGAAGTAGAGCCTGTTTTTATAGACCGCGGGGGAGGATACTATGCCCTGCGATGATTTTACAGCGCTCCATGCGCGCGCTCCGGTAAAGCCCTGGGAAGCAGCGTTGTTTTCCGGGTTTGAACCTGTGCGTAGAGTGTTGTTCTTGAACATAGGCCAGTCCTGTGCGCCTGCCGCTGAAGCCGCCGCCGCGATCAGTGCCGCGGCCGCAGCCGCCCGCCAAAAATGTTTTGATATCATACGCGTTCATCCTTTCATTGATGAAATTTCCGTCCCTGTTTCAGACGGTCGTCAGATGCCTGCCGTGCTTATTTCTTATAGTCGCCGCGGTCGCAGACCACCTCATAGCCTATTGCCTTCATACTGCTTTTTACCGACTCATATGCAGCTTCTGTTTCTGTATCCGCGTTCAGCTTGTTGTCATAAAGCATATACTTTCTGCGCACAGACATCGGCGAGATATTAGGCATCACGACGTTGCAGCCCGCAAGCACACCCATCTCGCGCCCATTGCCCTTCACAGTTCCCAGCGCGGTCGTGGCGGGCAGCAGCACTTTAGGGTTCATAAGCCTCACCAGTGCCAGCAGAAAAAGAGTAAGTTCCGCTGAACCAGTTTTTTCGTGCGCAAAGGGCGTGTCATGGTGCGGTATGAACGGCCCCATGCCCACCATATGCGGCGCAAAATCCTTTATGAAAAGCAGATCTGTAACTATATTGCCGACCGTCTGATACGGCGAGCCGACCATCATGCCGGCACCCACCTGATAGCCTATCTCTTTAAGATCTCGGAGACACTCCATTCTGTTTGCCAGGGAGAGCTCCGCGGGATGCAGCATGCCGTAATGCTCCGGGTCTGCCGTTTCGTGCCGCAGCAGATAGCGGTTGGCTCCCGCGTCGAAAAGGCGCTGATAGCTTTCGCGCGGCTTCTCGCCGAGTGAGAGCGTGATCGCGCAGTCCGGGTATTCCGCGCGTATAGACGCTACGATATCCGTCATTATATCGTCGGTGTAATACATATCCTCGCCGCCCTGAAGCACGAAGGTGCGGAAGCCCAGCGAGTATCCTTCGCTGCAGCACTCCATTATGTCTTCTTTTGTCAGGCGGTAGCGCTGCGCGTTTTTGTTGCTTTTGCGTATTCCGCAGTAAAGGCAGTCGTTGCGGCAGTAGTTCGTCATCTCTATCAGAGCGCGCACGAAGATCTTATTCCCGTAATGCTCCACAGCTCTTTTGCGCGCAAGCCCGCAGAGCAGCTGCGTGCTTTCTTCGTCTCTGTTTTCTATCAGAAAGCGCAGCTCTTCGCGGGCGGCGTTCGTGGTTCGGTAAATTGATTCGATGATATCGGCTGATCTCATTTCTGACGCCTCCGAACGAACGATTCGTTGCTGTGGCAATTATATCCTATTTGGAAATAAAAATCTTTCGCATACAAAAAAAGGGCGTCGTAAAGACGCCCTTTTCTCTGCACAGCCGCTACTTTTCAAGCAGTCTGCCCACCAGCTCTGTGAACTTCCTGCCGTCCGCGACAGGCTCGCCGTCCGCGATCGAGGCAAGTCCGTACAGCAGACTTGACCACTCCCCGGCCTGGAAGTCCGGCTTTTCGGATTCTGCTGCGATCCTTTTTATCAGTGCGTTGTCCGGATTTATCTCCATAACGCGCTTTTCCTCCGGGACTTCCTGTCCCATCGACTTGAAGAAGTTCCTCATCTGCGGCGATATCACCTCTCCCTTCTGCACGAAGCAGACCGGTGAGTCTACGAGACGTCCGGATATCTTCACATCTTCGACAAGGCTGCCGAGCGCGTCCTTTATCTTTTTGGCAAGGCCGCTCTTTTCAACTTCGCCGTCTTTCTTTTCTTCTTTTTTGTCCCCGCCGTCAGGCAGCTTTACATCTTCGGCGGAAACGGAGACAAAGTCATATTTGTCGTACTTCAGAGCATGGTTCACCCATATCTCGTCTACTGGGTCTGAGAGCAGCAGGACGTTCACGCCCTTCTTTTTGAAAGCCTCAAGCTTCGGTGAATTCTGCAGGTTGGCAAGCGACGAACCGGTGATGTAATATATTTTGTCCTGCCCCGCCGGCATGTTGACTATATAATCTTCGACGGAAGTCTTTTTGCCGTCCGAGCCTTCGAAGACGCAGAGCCTGATCAGCTCTTCGCGGCGGCGCAGGTCGGAGACTATCCCTTCCTTGAGGACAACGCCGAAGGTCTGCCAGAACTTTGCGTACTTTTCGCTGTCGTCCTTCTTCATCTTCGCAAGTGTGTCCAGAATCTTCTTTGTGAGGCTGCTCTTGATCTGCGCGGTCATCTTGTCCTGCTGCAGCATCTCGCGCGATACGTTCAGCGACAGGTCCTCGGAGTCCACTACACCCTTGATGAAGCGCAGGTACTGCGGTATCAGCTCCTTGCAGTCGTTCATTATGAAAACGCGGCGTATATAGAGCTGTACACCGTGGCGGCCGTCCTGATAGAAGAGATCCATCGGAGGGCGTCCCGGAATGAAGAGCAGCGCGCGGAATTCGCTTGTTCCCTCGGCTTTGTAGTATATATGTTCCATCGGATCTTCCCAGTCGTGGGAGATGTGGCGGTAGAAGTCGTTGAGTTCCTCGTCTTTGAGATCCTTCTGCGGTCTTGTCCACAGGGCCTTCATTGAGTTGACCGGTTCTTCCTTTTCGTCATCCTTTTTTTCTTTGTCCTTCTCCGACAGGTAGATCGGGTAGGTGACGAAGTCTGAATACTCCTTGATTATGCTTCGGAGAGTCCATTCGGAGAGGTAATCCTTTCCGGCGCTCTCATCTTCATCCTTTTTTTCCTCTTTTTCTTTTATGTGGAGCGTGACGGAACTTCCGTTTGACGAGCGCTTTCCGTCGTCGATCGTATAGGTGCCGTCTCCGCTAGATTCCCACTTCCATGCCTTAGTGTCCCCGACCTTCATCGTATCTACCGT
Organism: Synergistes sp.; assembly: GCA_016288355.1. Taxonomy (GTDB): domain Bacteria; phylum Synergistota; class Synergistia; order Synergistales; family Synergistaceae; genus Synergistes. The sequence continues at coordinate 317 of JAEEYY010000155.1, read as the reverse complement.
GACTTTGTCCGCCGCGATAAAGGCCGAATAAAAGCCCACGCCAAACTGGCCTATCAGACTGTCGGTGCCGCCGCCCTTCGCTTCCTGCATCGCGCGTATGAACTCGCCGGTGCCGCTCTTTGCGATCGTACCGAGGAAAGATACGAGATCGTCCCTGTCCATTCCGATGCCGTTGTCCGAAAACGTAATGGTACGCGCCTTTTTATCGACAGTGATGTCTATCCGCCCATCCTTTGCGGCTCCTGTGAGCTCCGGATGGCTCAGGCTCTCTATGCGCAGCTTGTCTATCGCGTCCGACGCGTTTGATATCAGCTCGC
>JAEEYY010000154.1 GCA_016288355.1 Synergistes sp. | reverse complement strand
TCGATAGCGTCATGCTACTATCACAATGAAGAGCTGACAGCGGAACGTTACAGGGACGGCTGGTTCAACACCTGCGATATCGCCAGGTTTGACGAAGACGGTTATCTCTATCTGGTGGGGCGCGCAAGCGACGTTATATTTGTCGGCGGCTTCAAGGTATATGCCAGAGAGGTCGAGAACGTTCTCGAGGAGCACCCGCAGGTAAAGGACGCCGCGGTGGTCGGAGTTCCGCGCTCGATAAGCGGCGAGATAGTAAAAGCCTATATCGTCGCAGCAGAAGGCGAAAAACCGCAGCCGAGGGCTTTGATGGAATACTGCAAAAAGAAGCTCGCGTACTATAAGGTGCCCCGCATAATTGAATTCGTCACGGAGATGCCGAGATCCGAGACCGGAGAGATAGTTAAAAGAAAGCTTTTTAAGGACTGAGAAAATGTTTGGATACACCTGCCGCGTGGTAAAAAAAATAAGCGGATATGAGAAAAAAGCAGCTGAGGCCCTTTTGCATAAAAGCGGCCTCATTTTTGAAGGCAGTCCGGATTATACCGCGGTCGCCGAAGACAGCGACGAAAATGTGATAGCGACTGCCAGCCTTTCGGGAAATATAATCAAAATGGTCGCAGCCGACGCCGAATGGCAGGAGGCCGGGCTCTCGTCGGTCGTTATCTCAGCGCTGATGCAGGCTGCGCGCTCCGACGGCGTATACCGCTTCTTCCTCTTCACCAAACCGGATACCGCGGAAAAATTTGCCGGCTTAGGCTTCAGGGTGCTTGCCGCCGCCGATAAGAGCGTGCTGATGGAATGCGGCGTGCCGGACGTCAGCGATTACCGGAGAACGCTTGAAGAAGAGCGCGTGAAGAACGGCGCTCCGGCTGCCGCGGCGGTCATGAACTGCAACCCCTTCACGCTGGGGCACCGCTTCCTTATAGAGCAGGCGGCGTCGCGTGAGCGCTTGTTTTATGTTATCGTCGTAGCTGAAGACGCCTCTGTATTCCCGTTTGAAGACCGCATCTCGCTCGTCCGCGCAGGCACTGCGGATATGCCCAATGTCCGCGTGCTGTCGAGCGCAAGCTACGCGGTATCTGCCGCGACGTTCCCGTCGTATTTCCTGAAGGACCGCGCCGAGATGTCTGTCGCCGGCGTTCAGGCAGAGCTTGACGCGCGCCTCTTTACTTCGCTCTTCGTGCCCGCTCTTTCTCTTACAAGGCGTTATGTCGGGACGGAACCTTTCTCGCCGGTAACGGCGCTTTACAATGAAACGCTGAAAAAGATCCTTCCGCCGGCAGGCTGCGAAGTTACCGAGATCGAAAGAAAGAGCACGGAAGGAACTGCGATATCGGCATCGCGCGTAAGGGCCGCGATCGCCGGCGGCTCTCAGGAAGAGCTTGCTTTGCTTCTGCCGAAGGTGACGCTGGAATATCTTGACTCCCCGCGCGGCAGGGCCGCTGCGGAAAGATTAAAACAGGCCGGGGCGTCTGATGAAAAGAGCAGGAGTATATGACGCCGCTTGAAGAAGTGCTTTGCGGGCGCGATGAGCGCGCCGCCGGCCAGCGTGAATGGCTTGCCCGGGGCGGAGCTTTTGTAGTTCAGATAGCGCTGAATATCCCGGGCTATCCGAAGTCGGCGCCTCATGACGAGGCTGCGGTGATGAGATTCCGTTCGCTTCTGCTTGAGAGCTCAAAGGCGCTTCCGTTCGCGGAGCGAAGTATCAGGAACGGCGCAGGCTTCTGCTGGCAGGGAGCCTTTGACGCGGCCCGCTTTGACGCGGCGTCCGTAAAGCGCGCCGCTGTGGAAGCGGAAAACGGGACGCCCGCGGGACGGGTGCTCGATATAGACGTTATAACCGAAAACGGGGCGATCTCACGTACCTCTGCCGGTTTTCCGGAGCGCAGCTGCCTGCTCTGCGGCAGGAGCGCAAAGGTATGCGCGAGGCTGGGAACACATCTTCTTTCCGAAGTGCGCGAATGCGCGCTGCGGCTTTTGGAGGAGGAAGCTTCCGAAGCAGGCTCCGTGCAGCAAAAATAAAGCAGGCCGCAGTGTGCTCCGCATGCTGATCCGGCTGATAGATTTGAAATATAAAAAAATTTCGCGGCAGCGAAATGTCAGGAGGAACCGGTATGAGCGTACGTCCCGACTGGGATATATATTTTCTTATGATGGCGCAGGTGGCTGCCATGCGCTCTACCTGTCTGCGGCGAAAGGTCGGAGCGGTGCTGGTGAGGGACAGTCAGATACTGAGCACAGGCTATAACGGCGCGCCGCGCGGCGTTCCCCACTGCGAGGAAGCGGGATGCCTCAGAGAGAGGCTTGGCATAGCTTCCGGGGAGCGGCATGAGATATGCCGCGGATCGCACGCGGAGATAAACGCTATTGCACAGGCCGCATCTGCCGGCACCTCCACCGCTCATTCGTGGCTCTACTGTACGCATGAGCCATGCGTATACTGCGCCAAGGCGCTTATCAACGCCGGCTGCGAAAAAGTATTCTACCTGTACGAATATCCGGATAAGCTGGCCCGTTCCATTATGGACGAGGCCGGGGTCGAAAGAGTGTACGTAGACCCGTCAAAGCTTCCGCATACCATCCCGGATTAACGTGGAAAAGCGCCTGGGAAATGCCCCGGAGGGGCTTGCCGGCATCTGTTTCCCGCAAATATATAAGTTGTGAAGTTCCGCTCCAGAAGGTAAAATATAAGATGTTGCGGAATGCTGTTTTTGTTTTGTTGCGGCAGATATTTTTCAATTACGACTCTTTGGAAGGTGGGAGCCTCAGCGCGCTGTTATGAGATTAAGAATACTCGGTGCGGCCGGAGAAGTTACCGGCTCCAATTACATGATAGAAACCAAAAATTACAAGGTCCTTGTCGACTGCGGCATGCATCAGGGACGTGACGAGGAAGCGCATGCGGGGGAGGAACTGCCCTACGACCCGTCGGAGATAGACGCGCTGCTGCTTACTCATGCGCATATCGACCACAGCGGCAGGATCCCGCTTCTCGTAAAGGAAGGCTTCAAGGGAAAAGTCTACTGCACTATGGCCACGGCGGAGCTTGTCGAGATACTTCTTCGCGACTCCGCGCGTCTGATGCGGGAGGATGCGGAATGGCGCACGCGCAAAAATGCCCGCCGCGG
>JAEEYY010000153.1 GCA_016288355.1 Synergistes sp. | reverse complement strand
TCATATCGTACCAGCGGGCGCCGCCGTGCTCGGAGCCGGAGACTCCCTCGCATTTGTAGCCGAACTGCTGGTAAAAACCTATTAAATGTTCTTTGCAGGTGAGCGTGATCAGTGCTTTATTTCTCTCCCTTGCGCGTTTTATATATTCGTTCATCAGCATTATCGCATAGCCTTTGTGCTGTTCCTCAGGTATGACGTCTATGCCGAAGACCATCTGGCACGGCATGTCGTCGTCATGCAGCGCTGTCGATGAATAGAGATCGTCGGTGATCTTAGGCTGTTTTGTCACGCAGCCGTTGATGAAGCCGATTATTTTACCGTCTTTCAGCGCAACGAGAAATGTTTCCTTAAACGTCTTTATCCTCTCTTCGATGCTTTTGCGCGAAGCGGCTTCCGCCGCGGGAAAACATATGCTTTCGATCTCCGCTATCCTGTCAAGATCCGCTAATGTTGCTTTTCTTATTTCAACGCCCATATTTTTATTCCTCCCGCCAGTAAGCTTCCTGTATCTGCTTACAGTAATCAATCTGGTTTGTGCTGTCAATAACTGAAAACGGGACAAATACGAAGGATTTTTGATCTTCTGTGGTCTGCGCCGCACGCTGTAATACCTGCGCGAAAGAAAGCCTGTTTTTTCAACTGTTAAGTCTTTCGCGGGAGATTTTATGATGTTTGAAGCCCGGCTTAGTCCGGCAAAGTAGTGTATTATTATTACGTGCAGCGGTCAAGCCGCTCCATGGATAATGTAAGATGACCGTAACTTATGCACTTGCCTGAAAAAAACATAAAAAACACTTTTGGGGGAGATGCCTGTGAAGAATATCGTAGCAATCAGCGCAAGTCCGAGATCCGGATGGAATACCGACCTGCTGGTGCGCGAGGCAGCGGCCGGAGCGCAGTCACGCGGGGCTGAGACCGAAATTATCAGCCTGTACAGGCTGGATAAATATACCGGCTGTGTTTCATGCTTTGCCTGCAAGACGCCGGAACACAGGGGGGTATGCGTATATAAGGACGGGCTTGCCCCGGTGCTTGAAAAGATAAGAAGAGCCGACGGGCTGATAATCGGGACGCCCAATTACCTCGGGCAGGCAACGGCTGCTTTCCGCGCACTGTACGAACGCCTTGTTTTCCAGTATATCACTTACAGGAAGGACGCCGTCAGCTGCAACGAACACATGATGCCGGTGCTTCTGATATTTACCAGCAACGCGCCGAAAGAATTATATCCCAAGGTCGGCTACGATAAAATGATCGACGACTATAAAGGGACTTTCGAACTGATAATGGGACCTACGAACGTGATCATTTCAGCAGATACTCTTCAGGTAAACAACTACGAAAAGTATGACTGGACAATGTTTGATCCTGAAGAGAAAAAAGCCCGCCGCGAAACTGTATTCCCGAAAGAGCTTGAGGCTGCGTTCCGCGCCGGGGCTGAGATGTGCCGTCAGTAAAAGTTACGGTCGATACGAAGGGCGCCGCATCTGTTTTTGCGGCGCCCCTGTTTTTTGTCTGAAAAAAGGCTAAATAAGCGCGCCGAAGGTCCTTGTGATCTCCAGCCTCTTTTGCAGACAGCAGAAGAGTACCGCCCCTATCGCAGCGCCCGGTACGCAGCTCATAAGGAAAGAGCCCGAGAGAAAAAGGAAGCCTGCGCTTTTTCCGATGGCGGGGCCTAAGATCTTAGCCGCTACCCAGGCGCCGACTATGCCGGTGCCGACAGGTTCTGCGCATGCCGCGCAGAACTTGTATTTTTCCGGCAGCGCGCGCGCGGCGAGCCCCACAAAAAGCGCGCCGAACATGCTGCCGGGGAATGCGAAGAGGCTTCCGGTCCCCAGCATATTTCTGATGACGCTGGTTGTGAACGCGGCACCCACAGCCCACCACGGTCCCAGTATTATTCCCGCAAGCACGTTTATCGTGTGCTGGAACGGAAAGCACCTGGTGGGACCGACAGGTATCGACACGACCGAGAGTACTGTGCCGGCGGCTGCAAACATACCTGCCAGGACAGCCCTTTTGAGCAGTTTTTTCTTTTCGTTGTTTTGCATAGCTATCCTCCCGTTTTTTTATATAAAAGTTTTGCTGAAGATTCTGTCTGCTTCTTTTATCAGTTTCCGCGCTACCGCTTCAGGATCGCGCGCATTCAGCAATGCTCCGGATACGGCCGCGCCGCATGCGCCGCATCCTTCAAGGAGAGCGATGTTGCCGGCATTGATCCCTCCTATCGCGACCGCCGGTATCTGCGCGGATGAGAGCGCGCATTTTATGCCCTCGGGGCCTATAACGGACGCGTCCTTCTTTGTTGATGTGCCAAAGGCCGCGCCGCAGCCTATATAATCCGCGCCTGCACGCTGCGCCTCTGCTGCCAGTTCCCGCGTGCGTGAGCTTGCGCCGATAATAAAACCGCTGCCTGCTATCCTTCTTGCAGCGGGGACCGGCAGGTCGCTCTGCCCTAAGTGCACGCCGTCGGCCCCTGCTGCAAGCGCAATGTCAAGCCTGTCGTTTACGAAAAAGAGCGCTCCGTGTGCATGGCATATCTTCCTGAGCTCTTCAGCTGTGCGCAGGCATTCACGCGCCGTCCAGCTTTTTACCCGCAGCTGTACTGCGGTGACCCCGCCGTCGAGCGCAAGGGCTGATTTTCGGAGCGTCTCTTCGGGCGTCAGTCCTTCTCCGCATATAAGATAGAGTTTCAGCCGGCGTGCAAGTTTTTGGGAATCGTTTATCATTTTATAAACTTCTTTCTGTATCATTGAATTTTGCGAGCAGATCAAGGAATCTTATCCGGAAGGAATAAGGCCCCGGAGCGCCCTCTGCTGCCGACGCGGCGCGCCTGAAGAGTTTGAGCGCTCTGCGGCAGGCGTCAAGCGGCGGCATCGAAGCGCAGAAAAGTGCGGTGGCGCTTCCGAGCGCGCAGCCTATGCCGCTCGTGCGGCGCAGCATCGGAGAACCTCCGCCTATACGTATCAGGCGTTTGTCGTCTGACAGGTGATCGTAGCTGCCGGTGCAGTAGACAGTGCAGCGGTATCTTTTTGCGCAGGCCGCCGCCAGTTCCGCGGCATTGCCGATGTCCGCGGAGCATGAGACGCCGCGCGGCGCCGTGCCCGCGCCGGCAAGCGCGCCAATCTCCGCTTCGTTTCCTTTTATCACGGAGAAAGTAAATTCCTCAAGCAGTGCGCGGGTGATTTCTGTGCGGTATTTTGAAAATCCGCATCCCACCGCGTCAAGCACCGCAGGCGCCGCTTTGTCCGCAGCGGCGCGCAGGGCCGTGCGGTACAGATCATATGCGTTGTAAGGCGGCGTCCCGGTATTTATCAGAAGAGCATCGCAGGAAGCGGCCGTTTCGGCGGCCTCTTCCGGTGTATGAGTCATTATAGAAGCTCCGCCGAGTATCGCCACGCAGTCGGCCTGAAGCTGTGCGGAGACCGTATTGGTTATCTGGTATATAAGAGGTACTGTCATGGCGCATTGCCTCCGATGCAAATTTCAGCAAAATAAAAAACCCCGCTCGGATAAAGAGCGGGGCATCGGTCTTCTTTGTCTCGCTCCCTACGCCGGTATTAACCGGATCAGGTCTGGGGTCGAAGCAAACGCTTCCTCTCAGCTCATATAAGCTCCCCCGGAGTTCCTGTATTATCGCGCTGAATATCTGTCCTGTCAACTCAGACCGACGCGTAAAGAAGGCTTAACTTTTTACCGGCACTGCCGCGGCCATTGACTTTGCCTGATTATATTTATATACTTATAGTATATATAAATTATTAAATATATACTTTGAAAAACCATTTCAAAATTGATATAATCGTCTTAACATAGAAATATATAGTCTATATAAGTATTGATATGTAAATTATTTGTAAGTATATAACGATGTAATACACGTAATTATGTTTAGATAATTACTTATGGAGATGTAATAATTCTATATAATGTCTTATAGTATATATCGGAGGGAGTTCAATGGAGACCGGCAAATGCGCGCTCAAAGAGTTCGGCGTCGGCGACTGTGTCGTGTACGCCGGCAACGGAATATGCAGGATAAATGATAT
>JAEEYY010000152.1 GCA_016288355.1 Synergistes sp. | reverse complement strand
GCCGTGAATATGCTGAAAGAGAGGGCTGTTCCGTGACCGGAGTCGCTCTGGCGGACGAAGACGCAGCCGAGATGAAGCGTCTTGAAGCCGAAGGGTTTATATCATTCGAAAAGATAGTTACAGTGAGCAGCACGAAGGATTTCGCAGCGGCATCATACGGTGCATGCGCTGCGGCAGGCATGCGTCTTCATTTTATTGAGCTCTGTCTGATTTTTTCCATTCCCGTTGCCGCATGTGCCTACGATCCTAAGGTATCCGGGCTCTGTTTGCGGTATAATATAGTGTTGTTGAATGATGACCCCGGGTTACGGCCGCTCTGTGCGGGAAGCCTGCCCGGTACGACGTCGGAAGAGGTTTTGGAGAAGTTCCGGGCTGCGCTGCTTGACATTGCTGGTAATGCTGATGGACGAAAGTAAACTTGAAAAACTGAATAACATATCAGCAGAAATACGTAAAGATATCCTGCGTATGGCGGGCGTAGCGCGCTCCGGCCCTTTGAAGACCTCTCTTTCGACCGCGAATCTTCTTGTGTACCTCTACTGGGAAGAGATGCTTTTTGTCCCTGATGAGCCGCTGAGAGAAGACAGGGACCGTTTTATGACTGATATCCCGGAGGCCGTTCCGGCGCTTTATGCTGTACTTGCGCGCAGAGGGTTCTTTGAGAGAGAGCATCTCTGGCATTACAGGCGTTTAGGCGCTGCGCTGCAGGCACTGCCCGATCTCAGGCGGGTGCCGGGGGTAGATGCGCCATGTGCTGCTGTGCGCCCGCAGATAGCAATGGCGGGAGTTCTGGCGCGGGAGCTGTTTTCCGCAAACGACTCTTCAAGGGTCATCTTCCTTACAGAAGAAGACAATCTCTTCTGCGGCGAGTTTGCCGAAGACCTTAAGAGATCGGCGGAGATGTTCACTCCCAACCTGCTTGTATCTGTTCTGCAAAACAGCTCTGCCGCGGGAGGAGACGCTCTTCAGAAGAGGCTCGTCTCTTGCGGCTGGGATGTGCGCAGCGTGGAGTTCAGCGATTTTGCGTCTCTTGAAGACGCCTTTGCATCATTTGATTTTACTTCCGGTGCGCCTAAAGCCCTTATCGCGCAGCCGGATGACGCTTTTTCCGGGACGAATTGTGCGGGTTCGTCCTCTTCCCTGAGCATGGGGGAACTTGACATGGCTCTTGAAGAACTGGAGGAGAAGACCATTGAAGTATGACATGTTTCCGTCGGCCTTGTCCGCTTTCTGTTCTGTGATCTCTGAGCGTACCGCTGCCGGCACGGATTTTCTGTTTGTTGCCGAAGAAAAAACAGCGGAAAAAGAGCTAAAAACAATACTGCCTTTATCTGCCGGGAATGTCTTCTCATCCGTGGAAAGCGCTGTAATGAGCGCTGCCGGCCTTGCCATCGCCGGGAAGAGACCGTGGCTTATAGGACGTGCATCTGATCTGGCAGGACGCGCTTATGCGCATATAAGGGAAGTTATAGCGCGGACCGGTCTGCCGGTGCGTATCGTCGCTTTTGACGGGGGGATCTCCTGCGAACATGAGGGAGCTTCCGTTCAGATGCTTGAAGATACGGCGCTTATGAGGGCAATGCCCTGCATGAACGTGCTCGTGCCCTCTGACAGGGAGACGATCGCCGATATCACAGCAGACAGCGACGGTATAACGTCGCCATTTTATATGCGCCTTGACAGTTCGGCGATTCCGGCAAAATATGATGATTCTTCGGAACCGTTCCACATAGGCGGCGCAAGAATAGTGCGTGAAGGCAGCTGCGTGACTATCTGTACATGCGGCGCGATGCTGGGACGTGCGCTTTGGGCCGCGGAGAAGCTGGAGATACAGAATATAAGCGCTGAGGTCATAGACTGCTACAGCATAAAGCCTTTCGCGGAGAATGTCCTTCTTTCTTCAGTGAGAAGGACCGGATGCTGTGTCACTGCTGCCGAGGAAAGCGCATCCGGCGGGCTTTTTTCCGCAGTTGCCGAATGTCTCGGGCGTACATCCCCCGTTCCTCTCAGGAGCGTATCGGTAGGCGGCGGCTTTGTGGACAGCGGAGCGTATGACGAACTGTGTGAATATTACGGACTTACATCAAAAGAGATCGTAGATGCGGCGGCGCAGGTCTGGGCGCTGCGTAGGAGGTAGCCTGAATGGAGATACAGTTTTCCGGCGTTTCAAAAGTATTCCCGCCGGATATCAATGCTTTGGAGAATATTTATCTTAAGGTCAGCAAAGGCGAGTTCGTCTATCTTATAGGTGAGACCGGCTCGGGCAAGACGACGCTTATGCGCTGCATTTTCCGTGAGGTGCTGCCTTCGCGCGGTCACATCAGCGTGGGAGGCCGCGTTCTGCGCAAGATGGGGCGTTTCGAGCTTGCTCTTTTCCGGCGTGATATAGGTGTAATTTTTCAGGATTTTGCTCTTCTGCCCAATCTTACGGCATTTGAGAACGTTGCTTTTGTCCTGGAGATCATGGGCATGCCCAGAAGAGAGATAGACGCCCGTGTGAATGATGTTCTTAAAACGATGGGCATATGGCGCCGCCGTGCGCTTTATCCTCAGCAGCTCTCCGGAGGAGAGCAGCAGCGCCTTGCCATTGCGCGCGCAGTGGTGAACGAACCGTCACTTCTGCTTGCGGACGAACCTACAGGAAATCTTGACAATCATACCGCTGACGAGATAATGCACCTGCTCCTTGACATAAATGCGGCAGGTACGACCGTTATCATGGCAACGCATAATCAGTACCTTGTAGACTGCTATAAACATCGTGTCGTTGAGTTGTATCGCGGCCGCATAGTCCGTGACGATCCTGAAGGCGGCTACTACGAGACTGAAGGAGGCTGCGAGGGCAATGTCGAGAATTAAATACATATTCAGGGACGCATGGCGTCTTGTATGGCGCCACTTCGGTATGAGCCTGCTGACGATATTCACGGCGATGACAGTATTCTTCGTGGTAGGCGCCACGATGCTTTTCATACTCAATATACAGAATATAGTAAGAGCGATGGAGGGGCAGCTCTCTATCAACGCCTACGTCAAGCCGGGCACAGACCTTAATGCTTTCGCCGAAAAAGTCAAAAAAATGGAGAACGTCAGCGAAGTGAAGATAATAACCAAGGAGACGGCGCTTGAACGTCTGCGCGCAAGACTGGGCAACCAGGCAAACGCGGTCACTCTGCTTGGAGAGAACCCGCTGCCGTCATCGCTTGAGGTCAAGGTGGAAAGCGCCGCCGACGTATCGGACATGGCACGCCAGCTCGTAGCTATGCCGGAGGTCGAGGATATCGTGTACGCCGGCCACGTGGCACAAAAACTCTCCCGTATGGCTGTTTTTATCAAACGCTTTTCGATCATCATGCTTATCATAGCGATAACAGCCTCCGCGGTCGTGCTCTTCAATACGATAAGGGTATCGGTATACTCGAGGGCTGAGGAGATCTCCGTAATGCTGAAGGTGGGCGCGACTTCGACATACGTGGCGTTCCCGTTCGTGATCCAGGGATTTATTCTGGGACTCGCAGGCGCCCTTTTTGCATCAGCTGCCGTAGGTTATTCATATTACAGGGCGGTAGCCTGCCTTAAGGATATGCTGCCTTTTCTTTCATTTATCGAATCATACCGCTATCTTGGAAAACTGAGTCTCGTACTGATACTTTGCGGTACTGTCATGAGCCTCTTCGCAAGCCTTATAGCGGTCGAGAAATTTATCAGAAAAGCGGCTAAGCCGCTGTAGCCGGTCTGCTATGATACTTTTTCCGAAAAAGAAAGCACTGATTTTCATTTGCTTAGCCGCTGTTCTTGCATTATCAGCGGGGCAGGCGTCCGCTGCCGCAAAAACCGCCGCTCAGATAGACAATGAGCTCAAGCAGCAGGAACAGGCTTACAAAAAGATCCAGAACCAGATGTCCCAGGTCAGTAAGAACATACAGGAAAAGCAGAAACAGGAGAGAAACGTGACCCAGCAGATAGGGCTGCTGAGTCAGAAGATATCGCTTACGCAGCAGAAGGCCAATGTCGTATCGTCAAAGATCAATAAGCTGCAGAGCAATATCTTCACGCTTGCCAACAACATCGATAAGGCAAACAAAGATATCGGCTCGGCTCAGGCGATCCTTAAGAAGCGCCTGATCGATATATACAAATACGGAGGAGTCGCCGAGTTCAACCTTCTCTTTTCGTCGCGGGGGGCGGAAGACGCTCTGGCAAATACCTATCTGCTGGGCAAAATAGCCGAGCAGGACAGAAAACTGATCAATGAACTGACAGAGAAAAAACGCCGCCTCACGATGACGCAGGCAGAGCTGAAAAAGGAGCAGAACAAGCTCAAGGGAGAGAAGGACGACCTGAACAAGCAGAACAGAGAGCTTAAGAGCGCTTCTGACGAGCGCAACGCGCTGCTTGTAAGGGTGCGCAAGGATAAGGCCCTTTTCATGGCTCAGCAGCAGGAGCTGATGAGAGCGTCCAATGAAATGCAGTCCGCCATCAAAAAACTGCTTGCCGAAAAAAAACGTTTACGTGATGAAGAGCGCAAAAAGAAAGGTTCCGCCTCTCTCCCGTCGACCGTCTATTACAAAGGCGGGCGCCTTATGTGGCCCGTTCAGGGCACCATAAACAGCACGTTCGGGACGCGTATCCATCCTGTATTTAAAACAAAAATAACACACACCGGTATAGACATCGGCGCCGCCAAGGGAACTCCGGTAGGGGCCGCCGAAGCGGGAGAGGTCCTTTATACCGGCTGGATGCGCGGGTACGGCCAGGTCGTCATAATAGACCACGGGGGCAACCTCACGACAGTCTACGCGCATCTTTCAAAAATTGAAACGTCAGAGAACGCCAGAGTAAGGCGTGGCGGCGTCATCGGGCGCGTCGGTTCCACCGGCATAACGACCGGCAACCATCTGCACTTTGAAGTGCGCGTCAACGGAAATGCCGTCAATCCGATGAATTATTTTAGATAAAAATAATTCTGAAAGGAATGTGACTTATTTGAAATCCAAACTATTATGCTTCGCTGCCGGCGCTGTTGCGGGCGCAATCATCTGCGCGGGGGCGGGGACTCTTTCTCAGGCTGTCGGAGCAGACTGGGAAAAAAGCCTTCCTTTCACGCCTCAGCAGCTTGCTGTAATAAAACAGGTCAAGCTTGCGCTTTCGACATACCAGGTGGACGGCGATAAAAAAGGCAAGATCGATGACCAGAAGATGTACTACGGCGCTATGAAAGGGCTGGTGGCCTCTCTGGAGGATCCCTACACAAGGTTTGTCGACCCTAAAGACCTTGCGGAGGAAAATGTCGAAATGGAGGGCGAATACGGCGGGCTTGGCATATACATCGCATCCCGTGACGGCCGTACCACGGTTATTGCGCCTATCGAGGATACGCCGGCGGACCGCGCGGGCGTAAAACCGCTGGATGAGATAGTCAAGGTCGATGACAAGAGCGTATGGGGCATGGAGAGCGACGAGATCGTGAAGCTGCTGCGCGGACCGGCGGGCAAACCCGTAACTCTGCAGATACGGCGCAAGAATGTCAACAAACTTATCCCGGTCAAAATAGTGCGCGAGATAATTAAGATCAAGACAGTCCGCAGCGAAATGCTGAACGACGGCATCGCATACATAAAATTGAACCACTTTAACCTGAAAAGCGACGGAGAAGTGCGCGCAGCCCTTGAGAACGCCAAAAAGAAGAAGGCCAGGGGCGTGATAATGGATCTGCGCAACAACCCCGGAGGACTGCTTGACGTATGTGTGGACGTCACGTCGCAGTTTATCTCCGAAGGGGTGGTCGTCGGGATGAAGGGGCGCTTCGAAAAAGCAAACGAAACGCTGTACGCAAAGGCGGGAAGGGCAAATAAACTGCCCCTTGTCGTGCTCGTCAACGAAGGCAGCGCAAGCGCGTCCGAGATTTTCGCCGGCGCGGTCAAGGACCACAAACGCGGTACGATAGTAGGATCAAAGACTTTCGGAAAAGGATCGGTACAGACGCTTTTCAACCTGCCTGACGAATCGGGGGTCTATATAACTATTGCGAGATACCATACTCCTTCAGGCTTTGTTCTTGATAAGAAAGGCCTTCAGCCGGATATAAGCATCAAGGGAGAGCCAAAGAAGAATAAAAAGGAAGACAAACAGCTGCAGAAGGCAATAGGCGTGCTTAAGCAGAAGATCAACAGGAAATAAGATGGCAAAGCATTACCGCAGAAAAAGCAGAAAAGAAATAATAAGAGACAGACTGATCCTTGCTTCGCTCGTCTTGCTGATCTCGGTCTGCACCGCCGCGTTTTTTAAGACAAGATGCTGCGCCGTTCAGGATAACGGTGCAGCCGGATCTGCGGTAAGCGCAGATATAACGGCGATGCAGGATTCTATCTCGGCAGATGTTGCCGCTTTCAAAGCAGCCGCGGCTCTTTCTTCCGATCTTGCAGCTGCGGCTCTGTCTGCAGATGTTCCCGAAAAAAAGGAACCGGAGCAGAAAAAAACAGAAGCTGTTTCTTCCAAAGACGTAAAAGTCAGCTCTGACGATAAAAAACAGCAGCCTGCCGCTGCGCTGCCGCCTGAAAAAAAATACAGCGGCGACCGTCCGATGGTTGCGATAATAATCGATGACGGCGGAAACCGCATGGACTATCCTAAACGCGCGGCGGCGCTCTCGATACCTCTTACATGGGCTATCATACCTTATCTCCAGTTTTCGAAAAGCATGCTTGAGCTTGCCGCAAAAAACGAAATACCCTGCATACTTCATCTGCCGATGCAGGCAATAACGGATAAGCATGCATATCAGTACGTGATCGGAGAAGGCATGAGCGAAGATGAGGTACGCGAAAAAACAGCCGCTGCGCTCAGATCCCTTGACGGAGTCGTAGGAGTCAACAATCACCGCGGCTCTTTGTCGACCGCAGACAGAAAGCTTATGCTGCCTCTTATGGACGAGCTTAAAGAAAGATCGATGATATTTGTGGACAGCAGGACTATCGGCAACAGCTGCGCCTATGCCGTTGCGTTAGAAAAGGGAGTTCCCGCGCTTCGCAACAGAGGCTTTCTTGACAACAAGTCCGACAAAAAGGCCATCAGGGCGGCCTTTGATCAGATACTGCCGACTGCCGGAAAAAGAGGACACCTGGTGATGATATGCCATTTCCGTCCGGCTACGATGCTTTTCCTTGAGGATCTGAACAAAATTTACAAAAAGCTTCCGGTGGAATTTGTTACCGTCCCCGAGATGGTAAGCCGCCTTGCGGCAGAATAGGACAAGAGAGCGGGCGTATCCTGCTCTCCCGTCCCTCACTGCACGTACAGTTTTCTGTCTTCGCTTTCCGGCAGCACCGACATATCCGTGACGCGAAGGCGCACATAGCCTTCGTCATATATTTCCATGACGCCTGTAACGTCCACCCATACGTCAGGTTCCGGATATTTTTTATCCCATACGACCTCAAAGCCGGGGTTCAGATCCGAGCCGCAGCAGCCCGGTCCGCGCCGTGTTACCGAATAGAATTTCTCTCCCGTATCTTCGTCCCTGAACACTTCGAAAACGCCCTGCAGCCGTATCTTTTTGCCGGCGTAGTCCTCGGCGTTCAGGTAAATCTCGTTTATCAAAGCTACGAAGACCCGCTCTTTTATCTCTATGACCTTTTCTGCGGCCGCGGATGACGCTGCGGTGCAGAGAAGGCAAAAGAGCAGAAGTACGCCTTTTTTCAACATCTTGCCCTGCCTGCCGCGGCAAAAACTATAAAGAAACAAAGGTTGACAAGCACGATGCAGGCGCCGGCCGGCATGCCGCCCGCGTAAGAGATCACGAGCCCGGTGAGGAATGAAAAAAGAGATACAGCGGCTGAAGAGATAATAACTCCGCGGAAGCTTTTAAAAAATCTCATGGAAGTTACTGCCGGGAATATTATAAGACCCGAGATAAGAAGCGCCCCCATAAGGCGCATGCCTACTGCGATATTTACGCCCGTAAGCACCGCTATGACAGTGTTGCAGCGCCCGGTGTTCACGCCGGCGGCCTTTGCGAAATCCTCATCGAAGGTCACTGCGAAGATCCTGCTGCAGCATAGTATAAAGAGCAGCAGGACCGACGCGGAGGTAACGATGCTTAATCGTACGTCGCTCTTGCTCATTGCGAGTATGCTTCCGAACATATAATTGCAGACGTCGGTATTTATGCCGCTTGAGAGCGAGATCGCGGTCACGCCGGCGGCAAGTGAGCTTACCGATATCAGCCCGATAGCCGCGTCGCCTTTCACTGCGCTTTTGTCAGTAAGGCGCATCAGAAGTATTGCTGCGGCGATCGTAACAGGAAGGGATATGCCGAGCGGCGAACGGCCCAGCGCTACTGCTGCCGCAAGCGCGCCGAAGCCGACGTGCGACAGGCCGTCACCGATCATTGAATAGCGTTTCAGCACGAGGCTGACCCCGAGAAGAGCGGAGCATAGCGAGACCATAAGCCCTATAGCAGCCGCGCGCACCAGGAATTTATAAGAAAGCATCTCTGCTATTATATCGATCATCTTTGCCTCCCTTACAGCGCGCCGGGCCACGTGGAAGCTTTGCCGAAGTATCTGAGCCTGCCGTCCAGTTCAAGGATGTGGCTGGCGGCGGCAGCCCCGCGTCTTATGTCGTGTGTGACCATGATTACAGTGGTCCCTTTTTCGCTGTTTATCTCACGCAGTATGCGGTACATAAGTTCTTCGCTCTCACCGTCAAGTCCGGCTGCAGGCTCGTCAAGCACCAGCATGCCTCCCGCAGCGCAGAGAGCGCGGGCCAGCAGCGTCCGCTGCCGCTGGCCCCCTGACAGTTCTCGAAAAGCCCTTGTACGCAGTTCCCATATTCCCATTAGACGGAGCTTAGCTTCTGCTTCTTCTCTGTCCCGCCTGCGGTAAAAAGGCCGCAGGCCGAGGCGCCCCAGACATCCGGATATTACGACCTCGTATACCGTAGCGGGAAAGTCGCCGCGCGCTTCGCTCTTCTGCGGAACGTAGCCTATTCCTTTTTTTCTGATTCCGCTGTCTATATTCACAGTGCCGGCAGATGGATGAAGCAGTCCCAGGATAGCTCTGACCAGCGTGCTTTTGCCGGAGCCGTTCGGACCGATCACTGCAAGAAAGCTTCCTTCAGGCAGTTCAAGATCGACCCCGCTCAGAGCCGCGCGTCCGTTATAGGATATTGTAAGACCCCTGCATACAAGGGCTGACATGTCAGTTAAGCGCCTCCCTGAGGTTTTTAAGGTTATTCCTCATCAGAGTGATGTAGGTCTCATTGTTTTTGATCTCATCCTTCGAGAGGTTATGGCAGGAATGCAGCATGAGTTTCTTTGCCCCTGTCTCCCGGCATATCGTGTCGGCCGTCTTCTCGTTTGACATTTCTATATGGAAAACGACAGGGATATTTTCTTTTTTCACCACGTCTATAAGATATGCCACTGTAGCCGCGCTTGCTTCGCTTTCGGCCGCGCAGCCCGGGAATGCCGCCGAGTAGTCGAGCCCGTATTCGTCCGTCATATAGCGGAACGGGAAACGGTCTGCGAAAAGAATCTTCCTGCGCCTGGATGCGTCTACCATACGGCGAATATCTCCGTCGAGTCTTTTCAGTTCGGCTGAGTATTTTTTGAAGTTTTCCTCGTATGCCGCACGGTTTTTCGGGTCGGCGGAGATCAGCGCGTCCTTTATTGCCGCGGCCATCTTTTCCGCGTTTTTCGGCGAGGTCCAGATATGCTCGTCATAGTGACCGTGTTCGTGTTCATGTTTTTCCGGATCCTTTGCATGATCGTGTTTTTCATCTTCGTGCTCATGTTCTTCATCATGTTCATGGCCGTGCGCATGATCTTCCTGCATGCCCTCTACGTGTTTATCTTTCACAGGCGTTACTGCGTCGATAAGCTTCACGACATGCGGGCGTTTGCCGGAACCGAATGAATCAAGGATCTTGTCTGCCCAGTGATCATCTTTTCCTCCGATATACATAAATATATCGCAGTTCTGTATCCTGATTATGTCCTGCGGGGAAGGGGAGTACGAATGGCTGTCCGTACCGGGCTTCAGCAGCAGCGACAGTTCTATATTCCCGCCGCCTACGGCCCGGGCGAAATCATACTGCGGGAATATTGTCGCGATCACCTTTGGCTTCCCGCCGCCGGGCTCAGTTGACGGCCGTTCCCAGCGGAACGAAATGAAAATGAACAGTGCGGCAAACACCGCTAATAGTGCCGCCGCGCCGAGTAACATATTTTTTTTCATGAATCTGCCTCCGTATTTTTATTTGGTTTTTGTCGCTGCGGGGCAGAGCTCAATTATTCATTTTTGTCTTAAGTGAGGTAAGAGTACGTGCCGTAAAGCACATATTCAGGCAGACAAGCAGTTCATCTGCCTCTCTGCAGTATTCCGTGATATCAGTGCATTCCGCGGCAGAGGCCGGGCCTTCGCTTCGGAGACCGGACGCAAGAAGGCACAGCCTGCATTCTTCGCCTGCATGACTGTGCGCGCAGTGATGAAACGGCAGTGCCAGAAAAACTGACAATACCGCAAGAAGCAGCATCAGCGCTGTAATATGACGGAG
Source organism: Synergistes sp. (assembly GCA_016288355.1). GTDB lineage: Bacteria > Synergistota > Synergistia > Synergistales > Synergistaceae > Synergistes. Next base: position 1,292 of record JAEEYY010000152.1, on the reverse strand, counting down.
TCCTGCTGCTTTTCGTTTAATTCTCATTTTTACCGCTGGAGGCCTGCGCGGAACATCCGCAGTGACCGTAAATCAGAGTATTGGTGCGGGAGATGGTAAAAGAATGTTCGTCCCGCAGATGCCGCAGGAACGACTCCGTCTCGGAGCAGTTAAGATGGATCAGACCTCCGCAGTCAAGGCATTTCAGATGGATGTGCGGCGCACATGATTTTTCTCTCAGAGAGTAAAGCGCGGATGAGCCCTTCTCTGAAATGTACTTTACCGCGTCTCCGTCATCTGTCATCTTCTCAAGCTGACGGTAAACTGTGGTTCTTTCTATTCTTTCTCCGCGGCAGTTGAGCGCTGTGCAGACGTCGTCGACGGAGAGGCATTTTCCCTTGTTTTCCTCAAGAAGCATCAGCACCGCATCATGGTGCCTGGTTTTATATCTGCCGCGTTCCGCCAACTTTGTCACTTCCTTTAAACTGCAATCTGTTTGCAGTTTATACCACATTAACTGAGATAAAGCAAGACGGCGGGGCAGAAAGCATATCCGGCAGGGGACTGCATAATGATCATAGGTGCAGAACAGCCGAAGGCCGCAGGCATCATCGTCACGGGCTGCCGCAGCCGAAGTACTAAAAAAGCGTCCCCCGCGAAAAAGGGACGCGCTGTATGCATGCCGGTAAAAATCAGTTATGCCGGTTTTTGCAGATATCTGCCGGGAAACAGATCCAAAATACTTTTCCAGTTCTTAGATCGCAGTTCAATGGCGCTGCTGCTTCCGCCGGCAGGAAAAACAGACCTGAACCTTTTCACGAGTCGTCCGGACAGACTGCCGCTCCCTCGTTGACGCCGAAGGGGCAGACGCCGCCGGCGGCGTGCCCGCCGACTGTGAATGAAAGAGTCTTTGCGATCCGGCATGGTCCGCACCCCGGTGCCTGAGCGGCCAGCCCACATTGGCGCCTGATACGTCAGATTCTCTTATTCTGTCTGCTGTCCCTAATTCTGCAAAATTTTTTTTACCGTCTCGACAGATATGAAAGATCTTCTATATCCGCTGCCAGAGCAGCATATTATTATCAAAAACGCAGTTCAGTCTGCCTGTGTCTTTCAGCCACGCAAGATAGGAACGAACAGTGCTTCCGACAAGGACATACTGTTCGAAGGTCATTACAAGCCCGCAGTCAGTAAAAAGCCTTTGCAGTATGGATTCGAAAGAGAGCGGCTGCGCGCAGATGACCAATATCCTCTCCGCTATTTCCAGGACCTTGTCGATATTGTACTGCGCAAGCTCCGCGATCTCCGCAGAG